>CAYVYG010000421.1:0-3018 GCA_964454385.1 uncultured Microthrixaceae bacterium | reverse complement strand
ACTGACGACCTTTTCCTTACCATGGAAACGCTCTGCCGACTGAGCTAAGGAGGCAGGCCAACTAGTGCTGGACCGACCCGACAGGGTAGCGAGTGTCCGGCGTGTGAGCCAAGACGGCCTGCGGTGATCGCGTGACCCACACGGAAGGTCTGTACCAACTGCAGCTCAAGTCCGAGCACCCGGTCCGCCGATGTGAGGGTGTGCGCTTCGAACGATTGGTCATCGACTCCGGCGACCGCAGCCTGGCCGTCGACATCCACCCCAGACTCACCGTGCTGACCGGTCTCGGCCAGTTCGAGCGGGACGCGCTCGCGACCGAGGTGATCGGCGCGTTGTCGAGCTCCCGTCCTGGAGTCCACCTGGAGTTGCAGTCCGACGGCGGGACCCGCTTCGCGGTGTTCCGTCCCGAGGGTGCTGCCGCCCGCGTCGTCGACATCGACAATCGCCTCGATGTCACGAGCAGCTTCGCCGACGAGAGCGGACGGATCGACCTACTCGCGAGAGCGGGTCTCGACACCCACCAGGCACGACGGCTCATGTATGTCGGTTCCCAGCGCCTCACCGAGTCGATCGAGGGGGACCAACTGGTGCTGCAGCTCGCGTCGGTGGACCAGGCCGGGCTCTGGTCCACCGCGGAACGGCTCCAGAACGCCGAACGGGACCTCGAGCGCGAGGCCGACGAGTTGGGTTCGAGCGCCGAGGACGCCGATGCGGTAGCCCGCATCGAGGAACGCCACCAGCGCTTCGAAGAGGCCGTCACCCAAGCGGAGAGCGTGCGCAAGATCAACTTCCTCGTGGCCGGCATCGCGGCGCTCTTCTCGATCCCCGCCTCCCAGATCCTCGGCATTGCGGGGATACTCGTGCTGGCGGCAATCGCAGCTGCGGCGGTGGTGGTCTCGATGGTCTACTGGAAGCGCGCCGAAGCCGCAGGCAGGGCGGAAGCGGAGGCTCTCGAGGCCGCTGGAGCGCATTCCTATCTGGGTTTCCACCTCCAACGGGTCAACGGTCTGTTGGGATCCGATGCGCATCGCCGGAGGCTGCTGCAGGTCGCCGAAGCACAGCGTGAGGCCCAGGCCCGCTGGGTCGCGCTGGCTGGCAACGTGAGTGTCGAGTGGGCGCTCGAACACCGGGGCGCCGTCGTGGCGGCATCGGCCACTGGCCGGGACCTATCACCCGCGGATGCCGAGCTGGCGGGCGAAGAGCTCACTGCAGCCACCCACGCGCTCCAACAGCAGTTCTCGGGGGTCCGCAGCGTCGGTCCAGGGATGGAGAACTTTCCGCTGCTGTTGGATGAGCCGTTCTCGGAGCTGGAGCCCTCGATCGTGGCACCGCTGCTCGAGACGATCCTCGATCAGTCGGCACACCAACAGGTGCTGTTGTTGACCGACTCGGAGGAGATCAGCGCGTGGGCACGCCTGGAGGCTATGACCGGCGCCCTGGAGGTCGTCGAGCCTGCTCCCGCAACCGCTGCCTGAGCACCGAGAGCCCGGGTCGTCGGGACCCACACCGGAGAGGCCCGGCCTGCATCGGTGAAGCTGTGATCAGCCGCTGGGTGCGAACGCGTGCGGGCAGAAGATGAACGACGACGCCGTCCCCGGACCTAGCTTGGTCGCGTGGAGATCCGGCCCGCGACCCTCGACGATGCCGAGGCGATCCTCGCGATCTACAACGAGCAGGTTCTGACCTCGGTGGCGACGTTCGACCTCGTACCGCGAACGCTCGAAGAGCAACGCCGCTGGTTGACAGGTCGTTCCGGCGCCCATGCCGTTGTCGTCGCATTGAACGACGACGGAAACGTCGCCGGCTTCGGAGCCTTGTCGCCCTATCGTGAACGGGCCGGATACGCCACGACCGTCGAGGACAGCGTCTACGTGGCCGAACAACACCAGAACAGCGGCGTCGGACGCGAGCTACTCCAACACCTCGTTGAGCTGGCCCGCGGGCACGGGTTCCACGCGCTGATGGCGAAGGTCGTAGGCGGCCACGAGCGCTCCATCGGGCTGCACCGGGCGTGCGGCTTCGAGGTGGTCGGCATCGAACGGGAGGTGGGTCGCAAGTTTGGACGCTGGCTCGATGTCGTGCTCATGGAACGGCTCCTGTAGCCGCCGGACTTGCCGGAGTCACCCAGAGTCGCCGTAGCCGTTGCCGCAGCCGCTCCAGCTGCTCGAAGAGCTGGAGCTCCTTGGATACGTCAGCTCCCGGGACCCGCCCTGGCTGACTGGAGCACCTTTCGCGAGTCACACAGCGTCATAGCAACACCGGGCGACTCGCGAACCGCGGTCGAGTCACTCAGCACGCCCCACCCGGCGGAGGAGACGGGCGCGGTGCGAAGCACCCGGGTGCCCGTCGGGACAGGAATCCACTGCCGCCGTGGGGCAGGGGCCCCACCCGGCGGAGGAGACGGGCGCGGTGCGAAGCACCCGGGTGCCCGTCGGGACAGGAATGCTGTGGGCCGGGGAGGATTTGAACCTCCGAAGGCATACGCCGGCAGATTTACAGTCTGCTCCCTTTGGCCGCTCGGGCACCGACCCTTCAGAGCCGACGCAATCGGCTCACAGTTGGAGACGAGTCCGCGGTCCTGGCCACGTTCCCGCCTCCGAGTCGGCCACGATAGCGTTCCGGCTACGCGCTCCGGCAATCGGAACCCTGTCCAGCCTCGGCATCGGTTTCGCTACGGACGCCCACTAACCAAGCCCGGAGGGATCATGCCCAGCTTCGACATCACATCTGAGATAGACCTTCAGGAGGTTCGCAACGCTGTCGACCAGGCAAGCCGTGAGGTGTCCAACCGCTTCGACTTCAAGGGCACCGATTCGAGCATCGATCTCGGTGAGGCGACGATCACCCTGCGATCCTCGACCGAAGACCGCCTGGCGGCGCTGCGCCAGGTGCTCGAGGAACGACTCGTGAAGCGCAAGGTCTCCCTAAAAGCGCTCGACTGGGCGAAGATCGAAGACGCTTCAGGCGCAAGTGTGCGGCAGGTCGCCAACCTCGTGGCAGGCATAGGTTCGGAGAAGG
>CAYVYG010000420.1:0-3030 GCA_964454385.1 uncultured Microthrixaceae bacterium | reverse complement strand
AGGGCCAGCAACGCCAACAGACCGAGCAGGACCGAGGCGACCAGGGCCGAGAGCACCTGCAGGCGGGCCTGACCGCTGGCGCGCAGGCTCCCCCGCAACACCTGCCACTTGAGCGCGAAGAAGGCACCCACGGTGCGCGCCAGGCCGGCCGCGCTGCGATCGACACCGGTCACCGGCGCGTCAACCGGCTGGCTCATGCAACCAGCCGAGCAGCCCAGGATCCGCTGGCGCCGCGCCGACCATCGAGATGAACGTGTCCTCCAGGCTCAGCCCGGGCATCCGCACCTCGCCCAGCGGTCCGGCCGCCAGGACCGTCCCATGGGACATGACGACCACGTGGTCACATATGCGCTCCACGAGATCCATCGCGTGACTTGAGAACACCACCGTGCCACCCGCGGAGCGGAACCGGTCGAGGATCTGTCGCACCGCCACCGCGGAGACCGGGTCGACACCTTCGAACGGCTCGTCGAGCAGCACCACCCGGGGCCGGTGCAACAGCGAGGCGGCGATCGCGGTCTTCTTGCGCATCCCGTGGCTGTAGCCACCGATCTGGTCATCCGCCGAACCTGCGAGGTCCATCACCGCCAACAGCTCGTCGATGCGACGTGTCGTCTCGGTGACGGCAAACCCGCGCAGCCGTCCCAGATGGGTGAGCCACTCACGGGCGGTGAGGCGGTCGAACAAGTTGAGCGGGTCGGGGACCACCCCGAGCATGGCCCGCACCGCCATCGGGTCGGCCCAGGTGTCGTGTCCCCCCACCCAGACAGCACCACCATCGGGTCTCTCGAGCCCCGCGACCATCCGCAGGGTGGTCGTCTTACCGGAACCGTTGGGACCGACCAGGCCACAGAACGCTCCGACGGGCACGTCGAGGTCCGCGCCTGCGACCGCAACGGTGGACCCGAACCGCTTGTGCAGCGACCGGGTCACCACCGCCGGCCAGCCGGCACCGCATTCTCCGCCAACTGAGTGGGTTCCGCCCGCCGGGTCGCTCATGACACCAGTGTGGCCGCGTGCCACCGGAATCCCCCACCCCTGTGGCCCACCGATCGCTACCGTGTGCCCTGTGGAAGCGATGCCCGGGGAGCTGCGCACCGAGCGGCTGGTGCTGCGGCGCTGGAGACCGGGCGACATCGAGCCTTTCGCCGCGATGAACGCCGATTCCGCGGTGATGGAGCTGATGCCCAGATGCCTCACCCAGGCCGAGTCCGAGGAGTTCGCGCAACGGATCGAGGCGAGCTTCGACGAGCGCGGCTTCGGACTGTGGGCGCTCGAGGTTCCCAAGCGCAGCACGTTCGTCGGGTTCGTGGGCCTGTGGCCCGCGACCTTCGAGGCTCACTTCACACCCGCGGTCGAGGTCGGTTGGCGCCTGGCGAGAGGCCACTGGGGTCACGGCTACGCGACCGAGGGCGCCACCGCGGCACTCGGCGACGGATTCGAGCGCCTCGGCTTCGAAGAGATCGTCTCGTTCACCTCCACCGTCAACCGCCGTTCGCGCCGGGTGATGGAGAAGCTCGCCATGACCACCGATCCCGGCGACGACTTCGACCACCCTTCGCTGCCCGACGGCCACCCCCTGCGACGCCACGTCCTCTACCGGGCACGTCCGCGCTCCCGCCGGGTCTGAGTGCCTGTGTGAGCCAAGGGGTCTCCATCGTCACCTCAACCGACCTCGGTTGCTCGGGCGGTGTAGGCGTGGTCAACCACAATGCGATTGCCGACCACTTCGTCCCACGGGATCGTGGACGGTAGGGACGAGCCGTGGGTTACAGGAGCAGACACCGCGCTGCGGTGTGCGCCGGCTCTACCCGTGCGGCCGCGCGGGACCCAACCGCGTGAGCATCTCGATGGTCACGTAGCTGACGATCAGGAACGACGCCATCAGCGCGGTGACCACAACCGCGCGCGGGGTGTCCTGCACCGTGACCGTCGAGCCGATGTCGTAGAGCAGGGTGCGGGGGCGGGTGAGCACGTCCCAACTGTTGAGCCGGGCGAAACGCCCCACATAGACGCCGAACCCCGACAGGCCGAGCACCGCGACAGCCATCAGCCACCCCCACACCTCGCCACGACGACGCGCCACGGCTGCCTGCACGAGGTGCAGGCTCACGAACCCCGCCAACAACCCGGCGATGGCCGCGGAACCGAGGATCAGGGCGTCGAACCACAACGGTGTCGGCGGTTGCTCCCGCAGGTGGATCAGGTCGGTCACCAGGTACGGCGAGTTCGGGAACAACAACAGCCACCCAACCCAGAACACCGCACCCACGACCCTGCGGTCATGACGCCAGGCTGTCTCGACCACGAGCGCGAACGCGACCGGCAGTCCTGCGAGGAACAGGTTCCACACCAAGAACGCGTACGAGTACTGCTCCGAGACCGTGGAGCGGGCCACCAACATGACCACCGGGAAGGCGCCGCAGGCCATCAGGCAGACCAACAGCACCGCCCTCACCCGGATCTCGCTCCGCTCCAGAGCCGTCGGTCCCCGAGGATGCTGCGACCCGCCAACTGCCATGAGGCAAGAGGCTTCCACAAGGCCGTACTCGGCAGGACGCGGCGCGCGTGATCAGGAAGCGGGATCGGTCGTTGGCACAATGGACCGGTGAGCATCGATCACTCCACGGGCACGATCACCGATCCGGCGAACCCCGTGGACGAGGTGATGAGCGACGTCCTGGCCGAGGTGCTGTTCGATTCGACCGTCGACATCAGCTACAGCCCTGCGGGCTCGGAGCCCGAGGTGCCTCCGAGGCTGCCGGGCATCGCCGCCGCGACAGCACCGGGTCCGGGCTCCTGGCAGACCACGATCGTGGTGCGGCTCCACGAGCGGGTCGCGCACATCCTGCGCACCCACGGCGGCGAGTCGCTGTCTGAGCTGCTCGACGTCATGCCCGAGGCGGTGCTGCGTGCAGCCGAACGATTGCGACCGATGCACAGTCGCGCCACCCATCTCGGGCCGGCCCTGCGACGCGCGACCCGTGACACGGTCGCGGCCGAGATCCTCAACTCCTACATGTGCTCGCG
>CAYVYG010000419.1:0-3051 GCA_964454385.1 uncultured Microthrixaceae bacterium | reverse complement strand
GGCGCGGACGTCGTGATCGACACCAGCGACCTCAACATCCACGACCTGCGGCGTCGGGTGACCGAGCTGTTCGCCCATCCAGATGATGCGGCGACGCAGATCTCGCTCGTGTCGTTCGGCTTCAAGCACGGTGTGCCAGCCGATGCAGACCTGCTCTTCGACTGCCGTTTCCTGCCCAACCCCTACTGGGAGGACGAGCTCAGTGCTCTGACGGGGCTCGATCCGGCTGTGCAGCACTACGTCGCTGACAGCCAGCTCGCCCGTGACTTCGTCGCGCGCACCGATTCGCTGCTCGAACTGTTGATCCCCGCCTACCAGGAGGAGGGGAAGTCACTGCTGACGATCGCTTTCGGTTGCACGGGCGGGCGTCACCGTTCGGTCACCCTCGCCGAGCGGTTCGGTGGGATCCTGCGCGACCGTGGGCTGTCGCCCCGTATCCGCCACCGGGACATCGACAGATGAGCCCGGATCGGGCCAGTTCGGATGATCTGGCGGAGGTGGTGGCCATCGGAGGGGGCCACGGGCTGGCGACCACCCTGCGCGCGCTGCGCCGACTGACCGTCTGGCCGGTGGCGGTGGTCTCTGTTGCCGACGACGGCGGTTCGACCGGGCGATTGCGCTCGGATGCCCAGCGGGTCGCCCCGGGTGACATCCGCAAGTGCCTCGGAGCGCTGGCGGGCGTCGGAGGTCCGCTGCCCGGGCTCCTCGAGCACAGGTTCGCGAGCGGCGAGCTCGAGGGGCACGCGTTCGGCAACCTGCTGCTGGCAGCGCTGGAGGAATCCGAGGGGGATCTCATGGCGGCGTTGGAGGTCGCCTCGGAGTTGCTGGACGCCAGGGGGACCGTCCTGCCGGCGACCCGAGCGGTCGTGGACCTCATGGCAGAACTGGCCGATGGCTCGACCGTCGAGGGCCAGGTAGCGATATCGCGGAGCCGCGGTCTGCAACGGGTATGGCTGCGTCCGGAGCCCACCGCACCTCCCGAGGTGATCGCTGCCATGGAGACCGCTCGGGCCATCGTGCTCGGACCCGGATCGCTGTACACTTCGGTACTCGCTGCGGCAGTGGTCCCCGGAGTCGCAGACGCTGTCGCGGGCTCCGACGCCGCAGTGGCATACGTTTGCAACCTGCACCCCCAGGACCACGAGACGGAGGGGTACGGGGTGGCGGATCACCTCGAGGCCATCGCACGCCACGGGGTTTACCCCGACATGGTGCTATACGACCCCGACCAGATCGGCGGTGCGGAGGGCGTGGCGGGAGCAGTGCCCGTGGAACTGGCGCGACCGGGTGGTCGGGCGCACGACCCCGGTCTCCTGGCCGACGCGCTCGCAACGCAGCTCGGCATCTGAGGCGCTCAGGCTTGCGAGCCGGGGGTTGCGTACCGAGGGATTGCAGCTGGGGGTTGTCATCGCGTGGCGCCGGGGGATCTTCTCCACCAGTGCCGATTGGCACCGGCTCGCCCGATCTGGTCGGATAGAGCAGATGCCTTGTGAACCAGGGCACGAGGATCAACTTCGTTGCACGAGGGGTGCTTTCTGATGACAGTTCGCGTTGGGATCAATGGGTTCGGCCGGATCGGTCGGAACTTCTTCCGGGCCGCCAAGGAGCGTGGCGCCGACATCGACTTCGTGGCGGTGAACGACCTCGGGTCACTCGACACGATGGCGTTGCTGCTCGAGCGTGATTCGGTGGCCGGGCGCTACCCCGGCGAGATCAAGGTTGTCGACGGCGGCATCGAGGTCGACGGCGACCTGTTGAAGGTCACCTCCGAGCGTGATCCCAAGGCGATCGGCTGGGGCGACATGGGCGTCGACGTGGTCGTCGAGTCCACCGGCGTCTTCGCCGACCGCGACAAGGCCGCAGCGCACGTCGACGGCGGTGCCCCCCGGGTCGTGGTCTCCGCGCCGGCGAAGGGTGCCGACGCGACCTTCGTGGTCGGCGTCAACGACGACACCTTCGATCCGGACAAGCACATCGTCGTTTCGAACGCATCGTGCACCACGAACTGCTTCGTACCGCTGGTCAAGGTCCTCGACGACGCCTTCGGCGTGCAGAAGGGCCTGATGAACACGATCCACGCCTACACCGGCGACCAGAGCCTGGTCGACGGACCCCACAAGGATCCCCGGCGGGCCCGTGCGGCGGCTATCAACATCGTTCCGACCTCGACCGGGGCCGCCCGAGCGACCGGTCTGGTGCTGCAGGCCATGGACGGAAAGCTCGACGGAACCTCGCTGCGGGTCCCGGTGCCGACCGGCTCGATCACCGACTTCGTGGGGGTCCTCGACACCGACGTCACCGTGGAGCAGGTCAACGAGGCCTTCAGCGCCGCCGCGTCGGACGGCCCGCTCTCGGGAGTGTTGCAGTACACCGAGGAGCCCCTGGTGAGCTCCGACATCGTGGGTTCGCCCTACAGCTCGATATTCGACTCGGGTCTCACGATGGCGATGGGCAACCTCGTGAAGGTCCTGTCCTGGTACGACAACGAGACCGGCTACTCGAACCGCCTGGTCGACCTGACCCTCAAGGTCGGCGCCGCGAACAAGTGAGTTCGGTGTCGCCGACAAGTGAGGTCCGTGCAACCACGGGCGTTCCCTGGCGGCCCTCGTTCTGTTGTGCGTACGTCGCACATGGTGTAACGCACGCACAACAGAACCCGGCGGGAGGCTGATCGTGAAGTTCGGAGTTCCGGAGCTCGAGGACCTCGGTGACGTTGCGGGTCGGTCGGTGCTCGTGCGGGCGGACTTCAACGTCCCCATCAGAGATGGTGAGATCACCGACGACCTGCGGATCCGAGCAGCGCTGCCGACGCTGCAGTGGCTCACAGAGCGTGGTGCGCAGGTGACCGCGTGCACCCATCTCGGCCGCCCGAAAGGCAGACCCGACCCGCAGTTCTCGGTCGACCCGGTCCGGGCCCGGCTCGCCGAGTTGGCACCGGGGGTCGAGCTGCTCGACAACCTGCGCTTCGATCCCGGTGAGACCTCCGACGACCCGGGTTTCGTGGATCGTCTGGTCGCCGGCCACGACCTCTATGTGAACGACGCGTTCGGT
>CAYVYG010000418.1:0-3058 GCA_964454385.1 uncultured Microthrixaceae bacterium | reverse complement strand
CTGGTCGACCCCGACAACCGCGGCCCGCTCGACGTGGAGAACCTCCGGAGACTGATCCGCTCGACCCACAACACCGTGCCGACCCGGAGCATCTGGGACGCTCCTTCACCCAAGGCTGCGCTGATCCGGCGTGTACTCGCGATCCGCGCCGGTGCGCCCGCTTGTTTCGCAGCGGGTTCGCGCTACCTACCGATCCGCGCCCGGGGCGACCATGCCGACCACGTAATCGCCTTCCAGCGCGAAGCGCCCGGAGAAGCAGCCGCGCCAGGCGACAAAGCTGCGCCCGGGGATACAACCGCTCCCGAAGCCGTGGTGACCGTTGCGGCGCGCTTCACCTACGCGCGGTCCGCGTGGGGCGACACTCACATCGATCTACCTGGGACCTGGCGTGACGTGCTCGACGCCGGTAGTCACCACGCGGGCGATGGAGGGGACGGGACCGTGATGCTCTCGGAACTGCTCGCGGAACGTCCCTGCGCGGTCCTCGTCGAGCGATGATCCCAACTGCACCTCGGACGATTCAACCAGGTGATCCTGGCCGACCGGGTGCGGCTGCGAAGACGGCCGACCAACCAGGCACTACGGTCGCCGACACCTGATCCTCATCGCCGTCGCGCGTGTCCACGACGGGTCCAGCGAAGCGGGTCTCGGCGGTGCACAACAGCGCCCGTTCACCGCCGGGGTCGAACTCGGCTCCCTGATCCGCGAAGTTCAACGCCAGGGTCATCGATGCTTCGCCGAGACGGCGGCGCAGCACGACCAGCGCACCCTCGCGTTCCACCGACGACCCGGCACCCGGGTCGCGCACCACCGGATGCACGCGGCGCAGGCGCAACAACTCGGTGGTGAGGCGCAACAGGCTGCGATGTGGTTCACCGCCCGCCATTGCCGCGTCGAGCACCGCTGATCGGAACGTCTCGCGGCTACCCGGATCGGGTGGCTCACCGGACCACTCGAACCCTGCGAACTCACGTGCCCGCCCTTTGCGCACCTCTTCGAGCAGGCCGGGGTCGCGGTGGCCGACGAAGTACGGGAACGGTGCGGTCTCGCCGTACTCCTCGCCCATGAACAGCATCGGCGTGAACGGCGACAACAGCACCGCAGCGAGCGCGACCTTGCGGCGCTCCAGATCGACCAGCACATCCAGGCGCTCACCGTCACGGCGGTTGCCGACCTGGTCGTGGTTCTGGTCGAACACCACGAAGCGGTTGGCGGGGAGCACAGCGCCGTCGGGACCCACGGCCTCACGCCCGTGGCGGCGGCCCCGCACCTTCGAGTAGCGGCCCCGGTACGCCCAGCGACGATCGAGCACCTCGGCGACCTCCGCGATGCCGCTGAAGTCCTGGTAGTAGCCGGAACGGTCACCGGTCAGCGCCACCCGCAGGGAGTGGTGGTACTCGTCGTTCCACACCCCGTCGCCACCGAGGCCTACCGGGGGCGCGATCACCGTGCGCGGGTCGTTGTCGGACGACTCGAGGAAGGTGAGCACGGTGCGGCCCTCCCGCCGGCCCATGTCGTGGGCGAGGGAGCTCACCTCCTCGAGGAACGGCTTCGCGGTCGGATCGACGATCGCGTGCACCGCGTCCAGCCGCAGCCCGTCGGCGCCGAAGTCGCCGATCCACAACCGCACGTTGTCGAGGAACAGCCGGCGGACCTGGTCACTGCCCGGGCCCGAGAGGTTCACCGCCCCACCCCACGGTGTGGCATAGGTGTCGGTCACGTAATCGCCGTAACGCCCGGTCACGTTACCCTCCGGACCGAAGTGGTTGTACACCACATCGATGACCACGCCGATGCCGTGGTCGTGCGCCGCATCGATGAAGCGTGCCAGCGCGTCCGGGCCCCCGTAGGAGTGTTGCACCGCGGAGGGGAACACACCGTCGTAGCCCCAGCCCCGCTCCCCGGAGAACTGCGCGAGCGGCATCAACTCCACGAGGGTGACCCCCAGAGCTGCGAGTCGCGCCAGCTCGGAGGCGGCAGCGTCGAGGGTCCCGGCCGCGGTGAAGGTGCCGACGTGCAACTCGTAGAGCACCGCCTCGGTCAGCTCGACGCCCTTCCACGAGGAACCCGCGGGGCCGTAGCGGGCGGTGTCGACAACGGCCGAGGGGCCGTTGACTCCCCCGCGTTGGTGGCGCGACGCGGGGTCGGGTAGCTCCTCGACCCCGCCGTGTGAACCCTCGATCCGGTAGCGGTACCGGTCGCCGTGGCCGACACCGGGCACCACGACCGACCAGGTGAACCCCGGGTCGTGGGGCTGAGCGCAGGACATCTCGTGTGGCGTGCGCTCCCCTTCGGGATCGATCACCACCGAGACCGCATCGGCGTGCGGAGCCCATACCTCGAAGCGCACACCGCCTTCGGTGACGGTCGCGCCGGGACGTTGCGCGCACCCGGGATCGAACACGCCGTCGTCGGTGAAACCGGCAGGACTACTCATCGGGCGCCAGCATCACCACCGCCAGCGGCGGCACCGTGACCACGATCGACTGGAACTGACCGTGGCTGTCGACCGGGACGGTCTCTGTTCCCGTTCCCTCTTGCCCTTCCGTGGCGGTCGCCGACACCCCGCTGCCGCCGAAGTCGAGGTCGTCGGAGTTGGCGAGCTCACGCCAGCACGCCGGCCGGGGCACACCGACGCGGTAGTTGTGGTGCACACCCGGGGTGGCGTTCGCTATCACCACCACCGGTCGGGCGTCGGGCGCGTAGCGCGCCCACACGAACACCGAGTGCTCCGAGTCGTCACCGACCAGCCACCCGAAGCCCTCCGGATTCGAGTCGAGGCGGTGAAGCGCGGGCTCGCTGCGGTAGATGCCGTTGAGGGTCGCCACCCAACGGCGCACGCCCTCGTGGCCCGGCGCGTCGTGCAGGCTCCAGTCGAGGGTCGCCTCGTGGCTCCACTCGGTCGGCGATGCCAGCTCCTGGCCCATGAACAGCAGCTTCTTGCCGGGCTGGCCCCACTGCATCCCGTAGAGCAGCCGCACGTTCGCGAACCGCTGCCAGTCGTCACCGGGCATCTTCGCGAGGATCGAGCCCTTGCCATGGACGACCTCGTCGTGTG
>CAYVYG010000417.1:0-3063 GCA_964454385.1 uncultured Microthrixaceae bacterium | reverse complement strand
GCCCGTCGCAGCGAAGCGTGGGTTCTGTGTTGCGTACGTCGCACATAGCGCGACGCACGCAACACAGAACGGGAAGGGGTCTGCGCTGGGTCGACCATGTGGTGCCCGGCCGCGACGGAGCAGGCCGATACCTACGTATCGTGAACAACCGCCGCTACCCGGTCATCCTCTCGTCGGCGCTGCCAGTGCGAGAAGCCGACGAGGTGAGCGGCCTAGGCGATCGACTCTCCGAAGCACTCGCCGGTGACCTGATCGCTCTCCCACGTCGGGCCCAGGTCACCCACGCAGTCGACCTCGAACCCGGCAGTGATGCAACAGTGAATGCCGAGTTCGACCGGTTGGCCTACTCGCTGTACCAGCTCCAGTTCGGTGTCGAGCTCGCCGGGGTGTTCCTCACCCGCTTCGGAACCCAGTCGGCGGCACCCAGGTCACTGGATACGCTACTAGCCAACGCGGGCTGCGTCGATGCCCTGATCGCTGTCGCCCCGGGCCGGGTCCTCACGTCATGCCTCGACTACGACGGCTTGTCCGCTCTCTTCGGAAGCATCGGTGCCGACATCGCTACACCGATCATCCGAACTGCGGGAGTCCTCTCCTTCTTCGAGACTGCCACAAGTGCGGAAGTCCCCCGAGTTGAGGGACACCGGGTCTGAGGCGAACAGCGCGGTTTGTCATCGCTGGGCCGGGGAGCACTGCGGTGGAAGAGCGGGGCAGCGCCTCGTCGCGACTCCCCCTCATCCACGGTGCCTGTCGGAGGATGTGACCTCCGCTAATTCGTTCTCGAGTGTTGACGCAAGCATCTGCAGGTCGCTGGGCGCCCATGCAGGCCAGGTGATCGGTCGAGTTGGCTGTCCGTCGCGAGAACGGGCTCGATCACCTCCGAGGATCTCGCGGGACGCATCGCAGCCGAGAGTTGTCCGGCCGGTCAGACCACTGGCTCGCATCGACCGCCGAGCACGAACGATTCGGTCGAGCTCGCAACCGGACCGCCACGCTGAGTCTCGACCCGCATCCCGTGAGAGAATCACCAGATGCAACGTCTTCGGAGCAACGATCGGTGCTGGTGCGGCTCGGGTGCCAAGTTCAAGCGCTGCCACGGTGAGGTGCGGTCGCTGCAGCGCGAACCGGTGGAGCTCGGCCGGGTCACCCCGATGCGCGAGGTGCCCAAAGACATCGTGCGACCCGACTACGTGACCGGTGGGGCAGTGGGCACCTCGACCGGACTGCAGATCCAAGACGACGAGTCGCTGGCGCGGATGAGGGTGGCGTGCAGGGTCGCAGCGGAGGTGCTGATCCGCACGGGAGCGGCGGTCGCACCGGGTGTCACCACCGAGGAGCTCGACGCGATCGCCCACGATGGCTACGTGGAGCTGGGTGCTTACCCGAGCACCCTCGGCTACGGGGGGGCGCGCAACTATCCCAAGTCGATCTGCACCTCGGTCAACGGGGTTGTGTGCCACGGGATCCCCGATGACCGTCCCCTGGCGGAGGGTGACATCGTGAATGTCGACGTGACCGCTTTCATCGAGGGCATGCACGGCGACACCTCGGCCACGTTCGCGGTCGGCGAGCTCGACGACGCCACCCGCGGGCTCGTCGACACGACCCGAGAGGCGACGTTGCGCGGGATAGCGGCGGTCCGCCCCGGTGAGCCGTTGCTGCGCATCGCGGAGACGATCGAGCCTTTCGCCGCGTCACGGGGCTACGGAGTGGTGCGCGAGTACGGCGGTCACGGGATCGGTGAGACCTTCCACGCCGCCCCGCACATCAACCACTGCATCTCCGCGGAGGACACCCTGGCCTTCCAGGTGGGCATGACCTTCACGATCGAACCGATGCTCACCAGCGGCGTTTCGACGTTCCGCCAGGCTCCCGACGGCTGGACCGAGCACATGGCCGACTCGATGCCTTCGGCCCAGTTCGAACACACCGTGGTGGTCACCGACGACGGCGCGGAGATCCTCACGGTGACCGAGGATGGATCCAGCGCCGCGGGGACCCTCGCCGAGCTCGAAGCGACCGTCTGAGCGGTGCAACCGTGATCAGGTGATCCTGGTCCGGATGGACTCCACCCACGCCTGGGCTTCGGCGGCCCTCTCGCCGGCCTCCGCCCGCCTGGTCGGTCCATCGGTGCCGGCCGCGGGGTAGGAGCCGAGGAACTTGACGTCGGCCTGGGTGGCTTTGAGGGTCCGCAGGCAGTCGGCGACCAGCTCGTCCGCGATGTGGCCCTCGAGGTCCAACACGAAGTAGTAGTCGCCCAGCGATGTCTTGGTGGGACGTGACAACAACAGGGTCAGGTTGATCGAACGCGCCGCGAACTCCTGGAGTATCGCGAGCAGCGAGCCCGGTCGGTCGGCGCGTTGGTAGACCACGATCGAGGTCTTGTCGTGGCCCGATGGCGCAGGTACCCGGTCGCGTCCGACCACCACGAAACGCGTGTGGTTGTTGGGGTGGTCCTCTATCTCCGAGGCGGCGACATCGAGCCGGTAGACCTCAGCCGCTCGCACGTTCGCGATCGCGGCCACGCCTGGGTCTGCTGTCCCGGCGACCACCGCGGCGGCCTCGGCGGTCGAGTTGACGGTCTCGTGGGGGGCGTCCGGGAGGTTGCTGCGCAACCAGGTCCGGCACTGCGCGGCCGCGATCGGGATCGACACGATCCTCTCTATGTTGTTGATCGCGGTGCCGGGGGACACGAGCAGGTTCAGGCTCACCGGTTCGAGGAGCTCGCGCTGGATGAGGAGGTCTACGTCGAACGCGAGCGTGTCGATGGTGGCGTTCACAGCACCCTCGATGGCGTTCTCGATCGGGAGGACCCCGAGCTCGGCGGTGCCTTCGTGGACGGCGAACAGCGCATCCACCATCGAGTCACACGACAGCAACGGCCGCCCGGCGAGGTCCGCCTGGTGCTGGAGGGCCTGTTCGGTGAAGGTGCCCCGTGGACCCAGGTAGGCGATCGGCTCGGCGGGCATGCCTGCAGACTACCGGCGTTGCGGTCGCGCCTCGATAGCCCGACCCCCCCCGGCGAACTGTCCGGTGAGGCACACACATGTGTGGTCTGTCAGC
>CAYVYG010000416.1:0-3067 GCA_964454385.1 uncultured Microthrixaceae bacterium | reverse complement strand
GGTAGAACGCGGTGGCACCACCGGCCATCGTCACCCCTTCACGGCGGTACAGCTCCACTGCCGGGCCAGGGGCGAAGGCGCTCACGATGACCGCGGACATACCGCTGAGCAGCATCATGATCAGGTAGTCGGGACCGGCTATGTGGGCGAAGGGGAACGCGATCGAACCTACGTCGTCGGCTGACATCTCGAGTGCATCTGCGAGCCCCCGCCCCCCGGCGATGAGCGTCGCGTCGGTGTGCTGCACGCACTTGGGATCCGACGTCGTGCCCGATGTCGAGTAGATCCAGCGCACCGGTTCCCCACCGTCGGGATGCACCGGCGGTGGTGGCATCTCGGCGACGTCTGACACCTCCGCGCCGGTCAGCTCACCGAGGTCGATGACCACCGGTGGGACATCGAGCCCGCCGGCCACCGCCTCGGCCATCGAGACGTAGTCGAAGCCACCCCACTCCCCCGGCACCAGGCAGAACTGTGCCCCGGTGCGACGCATCACGAAACCGAGCTCCTTTTCGCGGTACAGGTGCAGAACCGGGCACTGCAACGCGTCGAGGCGTGCCAGCGCGGCGGATGCCACCACCGCGTCCATGCAGGACGGGAGCTGCCAGGTCACCGGCGTTCCTGCGCCCACACCCCTGGAGTGCAGCACGGTTGCGAGCTGCTCAGCGCGCTCACGGAACTCCCCGAAGCTCAGGCGCCGGCCTGATTCGTCGATGAACATGTCGCGGTCCGGCGTCGCATCGGCCCGCTCGGTGATGAGATCCCACAGTGTTGCCACGGGGTCGAAGATAGCGCCGTCGCCGGCACGCGCCGGACGGATCGCTGCCCGACACCCGTCGGAGCCCGGCAGGGCCGACGTGAGTGTTTGGCGACTGGAGCACCGTTCTCGGAGCGAAGACGGCGCCCAGCGCGGTGTGTGCTCCGAGTTCGCGGGTCGAGTCGGTCACCGGTGCTCAGCCGAAGCGCTGCCAGGGCTCGCCCAGGGGCACCTGGCCGACCCCGGGCACCGACCAGTCGCACACGCCGTCGGGGAACACCGCGCTTAGGCGTTCGACCTGTGCTGGGGTGAGCTCCACCTCGTAGACACCAGCGCGCACCGCGTCGTCGACCGGCTGCAACGCGCACTTCACGATGTCGTTCGCGAGCGGCGCGCCCGCAGCGGTGCGCGGATCGTCACCGAGGGGGTAGGAGTCGGTGCACGGTCCCGGTCCGCGGTACACGTCCCCACCCGCTTCAACGACCTGCCCGTCGACGTCGAAGCAGGTGTTCAGCGCGGCATCGGGCCGGGTGTCGGCGAGTCGCTGCGCGATGGGGGCGTCGGTGTCGTCTGCCTTCAGCGCGGTAGCCCACTCATCCACGAGCCGGATCGCCGACGCACCGGTGTCCCCTGCACCCGCGAGCTGTTCGGTGAGGCTCCCCTCGGGCGGTGGCGGCCTCGTCCACATGACGTAGCCCGGCGCCTGGGCTCCGTCGTCGCCGGCGAGGCGTTCGTCCATCGAGAACATCCGGAACCGGTCGTGGATGTCGCCCTCGGGGTCGGTGTAGGTGTTGGTCACGATGATGGGGATCTCGGCCAGTGGCCCACCCGAGGTGATGCGACCGGTCTCGTAGAGCTTCTCGACGGCGTCGGGCTCTGCCTCCATGCGCTGGGGCACGAAGTCGGCATCCAGGTCCATCCCCCCGATGTGCTCGTTGAGGTCGAGGAACTCCTCGGCGTCGATCAACCCGTCGTTGAGTGCCGCCAATCCGTACTGAACCCCGGTGTTGTCGACGGGACGTTGCGCGAACCCCGTCTCGGGGTCGGGCTCGAAGATCTGTGGGTAGGAGTCCTGCATGGTGCACCGCAGGCCCCCGGGGTTCGTCTCGGGGTCGTACGCGAGCCCGTCGGGCACCGTCGGCAATCCCCCGGCAAGCCCCGGCAGAGAGCCGACCACCGCGCCGGCGGCGTCGCCGAACCCGCAGCGGGCCGGATCGGCGACCGGGACGAAGGTCTGGTCCCACAGCGCACACGTCGCGGCAGAGAGGTGCCCGTTGATCGCCTGGTGCTGCTCGGTGCTCAACGCGGAGCCCTCGTCGCTTTGGTAGTAGTTGGCGAGCAGTGCGCAGTCGATCACCCCCGGCGCGATCGACATCGCGTCGGGGAACGGTGAGCTGGGAGTGATCGCGTCGAGGATCCCGGGGTAGTTCTGCGCGATCAGGAACTGCTGGATCGCACCCCCGGAACCGCCCTCGCCGATGGTGACCTGGGGTAGGCCGTATCGCTCCGCGAAGTACTCCTTGGTCATCATCGCGGCCTCGGCCGAGATGATGTCCTGGCACTGGACCTGGAAGGTGTCGAGCGTGTTGGTGGCGAACGCGTACCCATCTGCGAGCAAGTCGCGGCTTGGAGCCTCGAAGAAGTTGAAGCCCTGGCTGTAGGTGGTGCCGCAGCCTCCACCGAAGCGGTACACGAGACGACCGTTCCAGTGGTCCGAATCCCACGAGTCGGCGAGGCCCGCGCCCGGTCGGGATGCGTTGGCGAGGGTGGTGATCGTGGCGACACCACGGTCGATCACGACCGACTCCACCCGCAGCAGCGCAGGCTGCTCCGAGCCGTCGATCTGCACCGTTGCGGCATCCTCGGGCACTCCCCCGGGTTCGGGTCCGATCCCGTCTGTGAAGACCATGGCGCCCTCGGAATCGAGGTAGGCGAACCGGACCACCGGCTCGGCGTCGCACTCCGGCGGTTTCGCCGCCGTCATCCCGTAGCGGTCGGTGGTGCAGGTGACCATCGGGAGCCGTTCACCCGAGAACACCGGGCCGTTGCGCGGGTGGTTGACCACCTCCACCTCGGCGGTCTCCCCGCCGGCTTCCACCACGACCGTGGACCTACCTTCGGGCAGGCCTTCCAACAGCCCGACCGAGCCAGTGTCCGCCGAGTCGGCTGAGGTGGTGTCGCTCTCGAAGTCCACCTCGGTCGGTTCGCCATCGACGTTGACCGAGTCAACCGCGGAGGTGTTGACGCTCAACAGCACGTCGCCGCCGGTGACCATGTCGGCCCTGGTGGAGACCACCTGCACCTCCAGTC
>CAYVYG010000415.1:0-3090 GCA_964454385.1 uncultured Microthrixaceae bacterium | reverse complement strand
CGCCTCTGCTTGCGCGATCGGTGGAGCCCGCCGCACGGCCACCGCCCTTACCCAGGATTGCCTCGTCCACAACGCACCTCCGCCTATGGGGTGTCGGCATGGTACGAAATCACCTCCAACAAGCCGCTAACGAACCGGCGGTTCTGGGCAGAATTTCCCACATTCCCCGATCACTCACCTCGCATCAACACCCTCAGTGGCAGTACCACCATGTTGAGTGAGCGAACCGCAGGTCCGCGGTCAGAAGTCGTCCGGATCGGTTCGCACGCACGCGGTCTTGGGGGTCATGACCGTGGTCTCCTCCTCGGTGACCACCGCAACCACGCACCGTTCGGTGAACCCGGCCCACCAGCCCTTCGGTTGAAACCGGATCACCGCCCGTTTCGCCCGGGCGTCGACGCTCACGAAGTCGTCCGCGTCGGCGACCTCCTTGGCGACGCTGTCGGGAACCGACCGCCCGGAGTTGAACGCGAGGAAGTCCCGCGGCATGGCGCCCTCGAGGAGGTCGGTCACCTCGGCGGCCCGCTCGTCGACTTGTGACGTTGCGACACTATCGGCCAGCAGCTTCGCTCCGATCGCTCCTGCCACGATCACCGCGATGATCACCACGGTGGCAACCACGGTCGGTGAGAACCTCCGGTCACGTCGGTCACGTCGGGCGGGCATCGGAACACTTCACCACACAACCGGCTCGTCACGGCGCCAAGCACGGGAGAAACGCGGTGCCATGCTCTGGTGTGGCCGCAAGCGACGATCGACTCCCGGTGGCGAGATCGCTCGACCGCCAGATCTGGGCTCTGGCCGGCCCGGCGGTGCTGACCCTCGCATCGGAACCCCTCTACCTGCTGGCAGACACCGCGACCGTCGGCCGCATCGGCACAGAGGCCCTGGGTGGCCTGGCCGTGGGCAGTGTGGTGGTGCTCTTCGCAACTGGGATGTTGGTGTTCCTGACCTTCGGCACCGCCGCCACGGTCGCCCGCCTGCTCGGAGCACGACGGCCCCGCGCCGCGGCGGAGCAGTCCGTGCAGGGCCTGTGGCTGGGAGCGGGCCTCGGGCTCGCGGTTGCGCTGGTGTTGTGGCCGACGGCTCCGTGGTTGCTCGAACGCTTCGGAGCGGACCGAGCGGTGCTCGAAGACGCCGGCACCTACCTGTACGTGAGCCTCTGGGGGATGCCGGCTGTGACAGTGGCCATGGCGGGCACCGGGGCGCTGCGGGGCCACCTCGACACCCGTACCCCGCTGGTGGTCGCGGTGGGCACCAACACCCTCAACGTGATCCTGACCGTCACCTTCGTACTCGGACTCGATCGCGGCATCGGCGGCGCCGCAGCGGGAACCGTGGTGGCCAAGTGGACCGCCGCGATCGCCTACACCGCGATCGTGTTGCGCCTGGCACGGCATCAGTCGGCCTCACTGCGCCCCGACAGCCGGGGGATCGCCTCGCTCGCAGTTGTGGGACGCGACCTGTTCGTGCGCACAGTCGCCCTGCGTGCATCGCTCACGATCACCGTGTCGCTGGCGGCACGCAAGGGTGTCGTGGCCCTGGCCGCGTACGAGGTGGCGTTCCAGGTCTGGACGGCGCTCGCGTATGTGCTCGACGCACTCGAGGCTGCCGCGCAGTCGCTCGTGGCCAAGGCCCTCGGAGGGTCGGACCGTGCGCTCGCCCGCGACACCGCCCGGCGGATACTCGCCTGGGCCGTGGGCGACGGAGTTGCGCTCGGCGCGCTGCTCGTGGTCGCATCGCCGCTGGTGGCCCGGGTGTTCACCGACGACGCTGCGGTGATCGAACTGCTGGTCGTGAGCCTCGTCTGGGTCGGCGCCCTGCAACCGCTCAACGGAGCGGCGTTCGCCCTGGACGGGATCCTGGTGGGGGGCGGCGATCAGCGATACCTGGCGGGGGCGATGCTCGTGACGTTGGCGGTGGTGGCGGCCGGGTCGGTGGTCGTGGCGAAACCGACGTTGGGGCTGTGGGCGCTCTGGTTGCTGCTCGGTGCGTTCATGGCTTCACGGGTAGTGGTCCTCGGGATCCGCTACCGCACCGACCGATGGCAGCACGTCGGCTGAGCCGTGCAGCGGAGCCGGTTCTGTTGTGCGTGCGTTGCACATGGTGCAACGCACGCACAACGAAACGATGGGGTGTGGGCAGTGGCGAGCGGGTGGGGTCAGAAGTCGTGGGTGACTCCCGGCAGTGGCGACCAACCGAACATCGCGTCGAGTCGAGCGGCTGATCCGGCAGCGCCCTCGACGACCCGACCAACGGCCGCGAGCGACGCGAGCGATCCGCCGCCGAGCCACACCGCTGCGAGCTCGGCCGCACCGAGGGTGACATCCGCCCGTGTGCCACCGGCTCGGGTGGAGCCGGTGCGGGTGCCACCGGCGGCGCTGCTACCGGGGAGTACGTCGCGCTCGGTGACCTGACCCGGTTCGCCGGGTCCGTCCACGGTGAGTGACAACACCTGCACGTCACCCCCTCGCATCGGGTCGGAGACCGCGAAGGTGGCCTCACCGGGGATGCGGTAACGCCGTGATGCGAGCGCCGCGACAGGGTCGACCAACCGGACCCACAACTTGTCGTGCTCGCCGCTCACCGACGGGGCCCAGCGATCCACGAGCGCGTCGAGCAACGGCGAATGCGGTGGCACCCAGGCGGTCACCCGCTGCACCAGACCCACCGAGAACAGCGCCTGCCACAGGGCCAGCTCCGACGGTACATCCACCGCCACCAGCTCGTCGACGGTCATCGAGTGGTCGGGACCCTCGGGTTCCCAGGCCTCGCGCACCGAGTAGAGCGCGTAGGCCTGCGGTTCGCCATCAACGCCACGGTGCAGCATGCAGAACCGACCGTCGGCCCCGGGGGTGTCCCCCAGCCCGCCGGCCGCTGCAGATGAAGCCGGCCCACCACCACAGAGGACCTTGTCCCAGATCTCGGGGCTGCGACTCACCTCGCCACCCCTTCGCAGCGAAGCGCGTTCGAAGACCCCGGGAAGGACCTCTGTCCACTCCGAGGGTTCGACCAACGAGCTACGGCCGGCTGCGATCGAGACGTCGTCGCGCAGCGTGCCGGCCTCGTGGCGGCGCAGCCGACGGCCTG
>CAYVYG010000414.1:0-3103 GCA_964454385.1 uncultured Microthrixaceae bacterium | reverse complement strand
GATCCTGTTCTTCGTACCCGTGTTCGGCATGGCGATGGGTGCGGCGTTCGGCGCCCTGGGAGGCAAGCTCGCGAAGGGGTCGATCGGCAAGGAGTTCCAGGAACAGGTACGCGGCGCTCTGCAGCCCGGCACCTCGGCGTTGTTCATGATCGTGGAGCAGATGACCACCGACAAGGCCCTGGATTCGCTTTCCCGCTTCGGCGGTGAGGTGATCAAGACCTCGCTCTCCGACGAGGAGGAAGCGGAGATCCAAAAGCACCTGCACGGGTGAGCCACCCCGGAACACCGAAACCATCCATGGGCGACAGGAGGCCCTCGATTCCACGATGATGGTGTGGTGAGCGACCAGAGGACCCTGCGCACACCGGTGCACATCCTGGCGAAGCCGACCGGCGCGATCTGCAACCTGGATTGCGGGTACTGCTTCTACCTCTCCAAAGAAGCGCTCTATCCGGGTGACCGCTTCCGGATGTCCGAAGACACCCTGGAGGCCTACCTGTCGCAGTTGTTGGATGCTCATCCCGACGGTGAGGTGACGATCGCCTGGCAGGGAGGCGAACCCACTCTCATGGGTGTGGAGTTCTTCCGCCACTCGGTGGAGCTCGCCGAGGCACACCGCCGAGCGGGTCAACGCCTCCAGCACACGATCCAGACCAACGCCACTCTGCTGACCGACGAGTGGTGCGAGCTGTTCGCGCAGCACGGGTTCCTCGTCGGTGTCAGCATCGACGGTCCCCCCGAGCTCCATGACCGATACCGGGTCGACAAGCGCGGCGAGCCGACATCCGCGAAGGTGCTGCGCGGCCTCGAGCTGCTCATGTCCCATGGGGTCGAGGTGAACGTGCTGTGCACCGTGAACGCCGCCAACCAGCACCATCCCCTCGATGTGTACCGCTACTTCCGCGACGACCTGGGTGTGCGGTACCTGCAGTTGATCCCGATCGTCGAACGCAACCCCCGCGCCGCATCGCAGCCCGAAGCCTCGCACCCCGACTCGTCTCGGCCCAGCGAGACTCGGCCCAGCGAGATGGTGACCGAACGATCAGTCGACCCAGACGCGTGGGGCGGGTTCCTGCGGGTCATCTTCGACGAATGGGTCGTGCGTGACGTCGGGGAGGTGTTCGTGCAGATGTTCGACGCCGCGCTCGCTGCATGGCTCGACCTTCCTTCCCCTCTTTGCATCTTCAGACAGACCTGCGGCGACGCGGTCGCGCTCGAGCACAATGGTGACCTCTACTCCTGTGATCACTTCGTGGAACCCGCCCACCTGCTCGGCAACATCGCCACCACCACGATGGTCGAGCTCGTCACCTCACCGAAGCAGCGTGCCTTCGGCCAGGCGAAGCTGGACGGGCTGCCCGAGTTCTGCCGGCGTTGCGAGGTCCGCTTCGCGTGCAACGGCGAGTGCCCCAAGGACCGGTTCATCCTCACCCCCGACGGCGAACCCGGGTTGAACTACCTCTGCAGCGGCTACCGGCACTTCTTCAACCACATCGACGGCCCGATGCGCATCATGGCCGACCTGGTGCGCGGAGGTGGATTCGCGGACGAGATCATCGCGGTGTTCCGTTCCGCAGGGCGCAACGCGCCCTGCCCATGTGGCAGCGGCACCAAGACCAAGCTCTGCCACGGCACGTGACCTCGGCGCAGACAGCCGCGATCGCCCGGTCAGGCCCCCGTCGACACCTCTGTGACCTGGGCCGAGGTGGTTACTGCCTCGTCCCCGGCC
Source organism: uncultured Microthrixaceae bacterium (assembly GCA_964454385.1). Lineage (GTDB taxonomy): Bacteria > Actinomycetota > Acidimicrobiia > Acidimicrobiales > Microtrichaceae > JAMLGJ01. The sequence goes on along the minus strand of CAYVYG010000414.1, from coordinate 1,374 downwards.
AGCTCGGGTTCGGTTGCAGTCGGTAGAAGCCCGGCGCCGCGCTGGATCTCCCGGCGCCGGACCCGCGCCGAGAACTGCTCGCGGATCGTCACCGGCTGTTCGGCCTCACGTGCACCCCAGTCGTACACGACGGTCGTACCGGCGATGAGGTCGTGGAAGGTCCTTCGCTCCTTGCCCACCACGAGTCCGATGAACAGCACGGGAACGATCAGCGACACGGGGAGCACAAGGGTGCGCACGAGTGCGCGCGAGCCGCTCACAACGGTCCCGTCGCGGCGGACCACCGCGATGCCCAGCAGTGCCATCGCCGGGGTTCGACCCAGCAGGGCCACGGGAATCCAGAACCACGCCGTGAACAGAGCCGCGAGTGATGTGAGGGTTAGGATCGCGACGGCTTCCTGGGAGGGATCGACATCGAAGATGGCGCCGAGGAGGAAGGTCGTGACGGCCACGAAGAGGGTGTTGAGCGCGACGACCGCCGAGACGTCGGCTATCACCGACAGCGCCCTGGTCAAAGGTCCCGCGTAGTGACCACTCACGTCACGGCGCTGGAGGTCTTGCCGATCGGCCTGGGCCGCGACCATCTCGGCGGCAACCTCCGAGAGTCGTCCGGGGGCCTCGGGCCGGGTCTCAGGCGTGCGGCCCAGCACCCGGCCGACGAATCCGTCGACTGTGGCATCACCGCGAACGATCTGGCGTCGCACCAGGTCGAGCCCCGAGATCGCGACGTCCTGGCTGGCGCCAGCGGTGAGCTTGGCCATGTCGAGTCGTTCGATGAGCGCTTCGAGATCGAGGCGACCCGCGATGTCATCGATGTCTATGCGTTCCAACAACGCATCCAGATCGAGGCGACCCGCGATCTGGTCCACATCGATGCGCAGGAGGAGCGCGTCGAGATCCAGCCGCGCCGCGATCTGATCGACGTCTATGCGCCCCAACAACGCATCCAGATCGAGGCGACCCGCGATGTCGTCGACATCGATGCGTTCGAGCAGTGCATCCAGGTCCAACCGGGCAGCGACCTCGTCGATGTCGATTCGCTCCAACAGTGCATCGAGATCGAGGCTTGCGGCTATCACGTTGACATCGAGCGCGTCGACGAGGTCGTTGGTGTCGATCTGGCGCATCACGACCGGTGCCACCCGGCCGACGACGCCACCGATCAGCCCGGGGCGGTGCGGAGTGTTGGAGGACGGGTCGTCCACCCGGGGGAGGTTACCTGTAGCGTGCCCCTGAGTCCGAGATGCGCCCTAGGTCGGACTGATGGTCAACTCATCGACCACCTGGTCACCGGGACCTCAGGCGAACCCAGGGAGGATCTCGGTGGCCACGTGCTCCACGCGGCCCGAACCCTCCTCGGGCCACCCGCACACC
>CAYVYG010000413.1:0-3113 GCA_964454385.1 uncultured Microthrixaceae bacterium | reverse complement strand
AAACCACCGGACCACGGCAGCACACCTGAGAACACGCACAGGACAGAAGGGTGATCTGTTGGATTTCGCGATGCCGTGTCCACCCGGCATGGCGAGCATCACCGAGGAGTCAGGGCATCGTCTCCACGATGAGACCGATGTGTGTGAAGAAGTTGAGGGCGCCGAAGGCGATCAAGACCACTCCGCTGACGAGCCACGTCCAACCGGCGAGGTGCAACCAGCGCCGCGCGAAGTTGACTCCCACGAAGAACGCGAGCGCGCCGAGGCCGATCAGGGCCCACAGGCCGGAGATGAACGTGGCCTCTACCCAGGGGTACTCGGCGAAGTACCAGCCACTGATCGGCTCCTGGGACGGTGCAGCGAAGAGCCGGTACCGCATGCCGGCGATGCCAACGGCTATCAGTCCAAGGCCGAGCCCAGCGATCAACACCGAGACCGGTCACGCAACAGCGATGAGCCGCTCCAGAGGGTCCGGGTCTGCCAGCACCTGGGCTCCGCGTCGCCAGCTGTACAGAGACGACGCCAGCAGCAACACCCCGAAGCCGAGAGCGGTCTCCCCGAAGACGATGTTGTCGAACGGGAACGCCGGGGCGAGCGGCCAGGTCAGGGTCATGTGCAGCCCGGTCAGGGCGAGGATGAGACCGGGCACCCCGAGGCCGATCGCGTAGCCCTCAGGCGATATCGACGACGGACTCGCCATCAGCTGGCGACCGAGCATCACCAGCACCACCAGACCCGCTCCAGCGGCAACCGCCATGATCGTGTTGTAGGTGGGCATCTTCTCCCAGTTGATGGTCAGCTCGGACTGCGGAGCTGCGCCGAACACCTCGGTCGAGGTCACAACAGAGAAGATGGTGGAGGGCAGGAGGAGCGATGGAACAGCGGGCAACGTGGTCTCCTAGCCGAGCGCCTTGCGGAGCTGCGCCTTGTCCATCGAGGACCGGCCTTCGATGTCGCGATCCCTGGCCATCTCGTAGAGCTCGTCGCGTGTGAGCGAGGAGAGGTCACCCGACGAGGTGGAGCGGTGCACCGAGGCGACGACCACGGCGTCGGAGCCGAGTCCCAGCAGCCGTGAGCCGGCGACCTCATCGTCGGACAACACGATCCGTTGCACTGCACCCGAGCCTGCGTCGAACTCGACATCGGTGACCGAGCCCATCTCCACTCCGTCCTCTGTGAACACCCGTTTGCGCAGCGGGTCCGTCTCGCGCGCGACAGCCCGTTCCTCGATGGTGCTCCCGGGGCTGCGCAGCGCGCCGGTGCCCTCGAGCGTGACCGCGTCCTTGCCGATGCCGCCGGTGCCGGAGAACCCCACGAGCTGCTCACCGACGACGATCGAGACGACCGTCGTGGACTCCGGATCGATCACGAGACCGTCGACACGGCCGATCTCCTCAGCGGTGGTGGTGTCGACCACGGGTGTTCCGATCGCCCTGCTCCAGCGCATCATGAGCTCCCCTCGGAAAGGTTGGCGCGGAAATCGTCGACCGCCCCGCCGAAGCCGGTGAGGTCGTCGCGCACGTAGTCGGTCGTGGTGTCGGGAACGATCACGATGCGATCCGAGATCGCGACCGTGTCGGGCAGCGGGATGAACGCGTTGTGGTCATCGTCACGGCTCAATCCGGGGACAGCCTCGACCTCGAAGCCCACCACCTCCGCGGATGATCCCGAGCTGAGCACGACCTCCACGACCTCTCCGATGTCGGTGCCGCTCTCGGTCATGACGCGGTTGCCGATGACGTCTCCGCCCGAGTCGCCGAGGCTCGCTGCGCCACCGAGCACTGATTCGTCGTCGATCACCACCGCGTCGGGACCGAGTCCGTGCACGTCCGCGAAGGCGAGGCACTCACCGACCGGCTTTCCGAGGAAACCGTGTTCCCGCAAGGTGAACCCGATCAGGTGACCGTCGGAGGTGTCGAACACCACATCCTTGACCTCGAGGGGAGACTCGCCGCCGAGGGTCACAACGGGCTTGCCGATCAGCGACCGGGCACGCAACAACCTGCTCATCGGTTGTCGCTCCCGGTGTCGGTTGTCCCGACGACCCCGCCCGCGCGCCGCCTGCGACGGCTGCTCACGAACAAGGCGACGGCGATCGCAACGACGATGATCACCGCGATCGCGATCCAGAGGTACTCCATGCAGGGGGTGTACCCTCCACAGCGGCGCCCAAACCCGGGCTTGAACCATCGGGCTCCACAGCGGACCGCCCGGCACGTCCTACCTCGCCCGCTCCTTGCGCACCCGCGCATCCCTCGATACGGACACACGCGGACACAGCAGCGATGTCGACCCCTATGGTCGTGTGGTGGCCACGCCTCAGAACACCGTTGGCATCGACACCGACACCGTTGGCATCGACACCGACACCGTTGGCATCGACACCGACGCGGTGACGGGTCCGCCGCTCTTCGAGCTGTCGCACCGCTTCTTCGACGAGCTACCCGAGCTGTGTGTCGAGTGGCAGCCCGAAGGCGCAGCCGATCCGCAGCTCGTGGCGTTCAACGAAGCTCTCGCCAACGAACTGGGGCTGGCGGCGTGGCGTTGCAGCACCGACGAGGGCGTCTCGGTGTTCTCCGGCAACCGGGTGCCCCGCAGTGCGGTGCCCGTGGCGCTCGGCTACGCCGGTCACCAGTTCGGTGCCTACTCGCCGCGCCTCGGCGACGGCCGGGCGCTGTTGCTGGGCGAGCTCACCGATCCCGAGGGACGTCTCGTCGACGTGCATCTCAAGGGCTCGGGTCGCACGCCCTTCGCGCGTGGCGGTGACGGCCGGGCGACGATCGGGCCGATGCTGCGGGAGTACGTGATCTCAGAGGCGCTGCACGCGCTCGGCATCCCCACGACGCGCAGCCTCGCGGTGGTCACCACCGGTGACTCGGTCTACCGCAACCGCGGCGAACCGGGGGCGGTGCTGACCAGGACCGCCGCGAGCCACGTGCGGGTCGGTACCTTCGAGTACGCGGTCCGTCTGGGAGGGGACGACCTGGTGCGACGACTCGCCGATCACGTGATCGGGCGCCACCATCCACATGCAGCCGATGCCGAGAACCCCTACCGGGAGCTGCTCGACACGGTGGTCGACGTGCAGGCGTCGCTGGTGGCGCGCTGGATGC
>CAYVYG010000412.1:0-3114 GCA_964454385.1 uncultured Microthrixaceae bacterium | reverse complement strand
GTCGCGACCCCAGAACTCCAGGGTGCCGAGGTTGATGTCGGCCAGTGGTACCTCACCCGACCCCCGCTGCCAGACCTTCCCGTCGGCATCGACGAAGACCAGGTAGGGATAACCGGTTAGACCCCACGAAGCGGCAGCGCTCTGCGCATCGTCGTCGAGGAGCACCTTGGGGGTCCATCCCTCGTTGGACAACCAACGCGACGGAGGGTAGTTCGGCTGGCTCTGGTCCTGACCGGTGGCCACCGCATAGATCTCGAGGCCGTCGGGCACCTCACCCGAATCGATCCAATCCTGGATCACGGGGATCTCGGTCTGGCAGTGCGGGCACCAGTGCGCCACGAACGCCACGAGCTTCGGCTTGCCGTCGCTAGGGCCGATCACGACCTCGGAGCCATCGAAGCTCTCGCCGGTGAGTGTGGGCACCTCGAGTCCGACTGCCGGATCCTCGCCCGCCGGTGCGAGAAAACCACCGGTGTCGGGCAGTTCGGGGAGGTCCTCGCCCGATATCTGCACGGCGGCGGTCTCCTGGGAGGCGTTGCGCGCGGCATCTAGACCGGTGCCTTCCTTCGCATCTCCGCCACCGTCGCCACCGGATGGCCACAAGAAGACGATGGCGGCGATGACCGCTATCACGGCCACGGTAGCGCCCCCTATCATCAGACCCAGGTTGGGTCGGTTCTCGCTCGTGCGCTTCGAGATGTCCTGGTACGGGTTGGAGCCCTTGCGGGTATCGGTCATGTGATCAGCTCCGCTTCGATGGGTTGGTCGAGGCTATCGCCCGGCCCGTCGGCGGCGGTATCGGACCTGCGTGCGAGCGCCAGCAGCACCGCTATGGTCACGAAGGCGAGCCAGGCCATCGCCGGGATCGACAGGAAGTGGTACTTCCAGATCCACACGGTCGTACACGGAACTCCATCCGTGCACGCGGACGCGACATCGTCGGGGAAGCGCTCGAGGATGTAGTGGTATGTCGAGATGCCAGCGCCGATGATCACCATCGGTATCGAGATCCAGCGGATCCACACCCAACGCCCGATCGCGGCAGCTCCCAGCAGCAGGGTCTGGGGGTACATGAAGTAGCGCTGCAACCAGCAGAGGTGACAGGGCGGTAGCTTCTCCACCTCCGATAGCCACAGGCTGCCGAACGTGGTCGTGGCCGCCACCGCGAACGCCATCCACAATGCGACCTGGCCGATGCCCTCGCGCGCCTGTCGGACCTGCTCGGGGAGCCTCCCTGCGGCCAACCGCCAGATCGCGAGTACCGCGACGACGACCAGGAACGCCAGGCACAAAAGCGCGAGCAGCGAGAAGAAGGTGATCATCTTCGAGTCGATCACGGTCTGACTCTACCCGGAGAGCCGACCTACTCCTCCTCTGGGCTCGCCCCCTGGTGTTCGCCATCCCGGGATGCTGGACGCGCCGACCTGCAGCTGGTCGCGCTGGTTGGATTCGGATCATGACCATCGCTGATGTGCAACTGAGAGCCCTCACGGCCAGCCCGACCTGTTGTCCTCCACGGCCGACAAGGTGACCCTGGTGGTGAACGTGGCATCGCAGTGCGGGCTCACCCCGCAGTACACGCAGCTGGAGGAGCTCCAGGGGCGCTTCGGCGACCGCGGCTTCACGGTGCTCGGCGTGCAGTGCAACCAGTTCGCCGGCCAGGAACCGGGCTCACCGGAGCAGATCGCCCAGTTCCGCTCGAGCACCTTCGGCGTGACGTTCCCGCTGAGCGCGAAGGTCGACTTCAACGGCGACGCGCGCCACGAGCTCTACCGGGAGCTCGTCACCACCGCTGACTCAGAGGGCCACTCGGGCGACATCCGCTGGAACTTCGAGAAGTTCCTGGTCGGCCGCGACGGCAAGGTGCTCGCGCGGTTTGCCCCCACCACCGCGCCGGAGGATCCAGCGGTCCTCTCCGCGATCGAGGCAGCTCTCGGTTGAGCCGATCCTTCGGACACGCCGCCTGAGCAACGGGCCTCAGCCAGCCCGCTCCGCCGAGAGAGCGCGTTCCACGAAGCTGCGGATCTCGTCGACCACCACGTACACCAGCGCCAGACCGACGCAGACAGCCCACTGCACCGGCGACAGGCCGACGGTGTCGAAGATCCGCTGAGCTACCCGTAGCTGGACCACGAGCACCTGGATGCCCACGACGGAGCCCAGGGCCAGCCACAGGTAGCGGTTGGTGAGGCTGTGTCGGGACAGCACAGTCCCACTGCCGACACGAACGACGAGCGCGTTGGCCATCTGCAACAACACGAAGGTGGTGAACGCCATCGTCAGCGCGCTGTCGGTGCCGTAGGGCCCCTCACCGATCCACAGCACCCCGAGGGTGAGCAGAGTCATCACCGCCGCGCCGAGCGAGATCCGCACGAGCCTCGTGCCGCTCAGGATCGGAGCCGAGGGATCCCGCGGGGGACGGTCCATGAGCCCGGGTTTGGGGGGATCGACCCCCAGGCTCACAGCCGGTGGCCCGTCCGCGATGATGTTCACGAAGAGAACCTGGATCGCCGTGAAGGGAGTCGGCAGACCCGCGAGTCGTCCGAAGAGGATCGAACCGATCGCCGCCATGTTGGTCGTGAGCTGGAAGCGCACGAAGTTGAGGATGTTCTCGTAGATCGCGCGCCCGCGACGGACCGCCGCGACGATCGTCGCGAAGTTGTCGTCGGTGAGCACCATGTCACCGGCTTCCTTTGTGACCTCGGTTCCCGTCACCCCCATCGCCACACCGATGTCGGCGTTCTTGAGGGCCGGCGCGTCATTGACGCCATCACCGGTCATGGCGACGATGTCGCCGTTCGCCTGCAGCGCCTTTACCACGCGTACCTTGTGCTCAGGAGAGACGCGTGCGCACACACCCGTCGAGCGGATGCGGTGTGCCAGCGCGTCGTCGTCGAGCGACTCGATGTCGCCTCCGGTGATCACCTCACCAGGGATACCAAGCTCCCGGGCAATGGCGCCCGCGGTCGCCGCATGGTCCCCGGTGATCATGCGCACCGCTATGCCGGCATCGTGACAGCGATCTACCGCCGCGGTGGCCTCTTGCCTCGGAGGGTCGAGTATCCCGATCAGGCACTCGAGGGGGAGATCCCCCACCTCTGATGCGAGGTCGGC
>CAYVYG010000411.1:0-3114 GCA_964454385.1 uncultured Microthrixaceae bacterium | reverse complement strand
CGCGCCCACCTCCTCCAGGGGGCGGGGCCCCTGCCCCGCCGTGGCCGTGCTTGCCTTCCCGGTCGTGATCATGGCTGGGCAGCGGCCATGACCGCCTCGGTCACGTCCAGGCCCTCGCGCTCCGCGGTGGCCTGCGCATCGAGCACTCGCTGGTAGTCATCGGGCATCACCTTGACGAACTGCCCGAGAGCGGTCCCCCAGTCCGCGAGGAGCCGCTCCGCAACCACAGAACCCGTCTCGCGCAGGTGGGACTCGACCGATGTTCGCAGGAACAACCCGTCGGCGGCATCCAGCCCGGTGAGCGACACCATGTCGTGGTTGACCCGCCCGGAGAAGGTGCCCAGCGGGTCATGCACGTAGGCGATCCCACCCGACATGCCCGCACCGAAGTTCCGCCCCGTCGGACCGAGGATCACGACCCGTCCGCCGGTCATGTACTCACAGCCGTGATCCCCGACGCCCTCGACGATCGCGGTCGCTCCGGAGTTGCGCACGCAGAACCGTTCACCCACGACCCCCCGCAGGAAGATCTCGCCGCCGGTTGCTCCGTAGGCGATCACGTTGCCCGCGATGATGTTGTCCTCGGCCACCAGATCGGGATTCGTCGACTCGGGCGTGGTGACCACTATGCGACCTCCTGATAGCCCCTTGCCCACGTAGTCGTTCGCGTCTCCGTGCAGTCGCAGTGTGATGCCGCGTGGCACGAACGCACCGAAGCTGTTGCCCGCTGAGCCCTCGAGGTCGATCACGATCGTGTCGTCGGCCAGCCCGTTCGCTCCGTGGCGTTTGGTGAGCTCGTGGCCGAGCATCGTTCCAACCGTGCGGTTCACGTTGCGGATCCCGAGCTCCAGGTGCACCGGGGTTCCGTGCTCGAGTGCCGGCTCGCACTGCTCGATGAGCTTGCGGTCGAGTGCGACGTCCAGCGCGTGGTACTGCTCGCGGGTGTTGAGCAGGTGGTCATCCGGCCACGGTTCGACGACCTCGAGGATCGGTGACAGGTCGAGCCCCGCTGCCTTCCAGTGATCGAGGGCGGGTTGGGTGTCGATCAGCTCGGCGTGACCCACGGCGTCGGCCAGGGTTCGGAATCCCAGCTCGGCGAGCAGTTCGCGCACCTCCTCGGCAATGTAGAGCATGAAGTTCTCGACGAACTCGGCCTTGCCGGTGAAGCGCTCGCGCAGCACCGGGTTCTGGGTCGCGATCCCCACCGGGCATGTGTCCAGGTGGCACACGCGCATCATCACGCAGCCCGACACCACCAGCGGAGCGGTGGCGAAACCGAACTCCTCCGCTCCCAGCAGGGCACCGATCATCACGTCGCGGCCGGTCTTGAGCTGACCGTCGACCTGAACCACGATGCGGTCCCTCAGGCCGTTGAGGAGCAGAGTCTGTTGGGTCTCGGCGAGTCCCAGCTCCCAAGGCGCACCAGCGTGCTTGATGGAGGTGAGAGGGCTCGCGCCGGTGCCTCCGTCGTGACCTGAGATGAGAACCACGTCGGACTTCGCCTTCGCGACCCCGGCCGCGACCGTGCCCACCCCGACCTCGGCGACCAGCTTCACGTGGATCCGGGCACCGGGGTTGGAGTTCTTGAGGTCGTGTATCAGCTGCGCGAGGTCCTCGATCGAGTAGATGTCGTGGTGAGGCGGTGGCGAGATGAGACCAACCCCCGGCGTGGAGTGTCGGACCTCCGCGACCCACGGGTAGACCTTGTGGCCCGGCAGCTGGCCGCCCTCGCCGGGCTTCGCGCCCTGGGCCATCTTGATCTGGATGTCATCCGCGTTCGTGAGGTAGTTGGAGGTAACCCCGAAGCGCCCCGACGCGACCTGTTTGATCGACGAACGCCTCAGGTCGCCGTTCTCGTCGGGTTCGAAGCGCGCCGGGTCCTCGCCGCCCTCGCCTGTGTTGGACTTCGCTCCGAGGCGGTTCATGGCGACCGCGAGGGTCTCGTGGGCCTCGGCCGATATCGAGCCGTAGCTCATCGCGCCGGTCGAGAAGCGCTTCACGATCTCGCTCGCAGGCTCCACCTCCTCGAGAGGCACCGCCGGGCGCTCCCCGGTGCGGAACCTGAACAGACCTCGCAGTGTCGCCAGGCGCTCGGACTGGTCGTTGACCGCCTCGGTGTACTCCTTGAAGATGTCGTAGCGTCCGCTGCGGGTGGCATGTTGCAACTTGAAGACCGTCTTCGGGTTGAACAGGTGGTGCTCACCTTCACGACGCCACTGGTACTCGCCGCCCGACTCGAGGCCGCGGTGCGCGAGCTCGGTCGGGCGCATCGGGTAGGCCTTCGCGTGGCGTCGACGCACCTCCTCCGCGAGCTCATCGAGCCCGATCCCGCCGAGGCGGCTGACCGTGCCGGTGAAGTACTCCTCCACGAGCGACTCGCCGAGGCCGATCGCCTCGAAGATCTGAGCGCCCGTGTAGGACGCAGCGGTCGAGATGCCCATCTTGGACATCACCTTGAGGATCCCCTTGCCCGATGCCTTGATGTAGTTCGCGACCGCTGCGTCGAAGTCGGTCATCGTGGTGGAGCCGTCCTCGATCAGCTTCTCGATCGAATCGAACGCGAGGTAGGGGTTGATCGCTGCTGCGCCATAGCCGAGCAACAGGCAGTGGTGGTGAACGGTGCGTGCCTCACCGGTCTCCACGATGAGGCCGACCTGGGTGCGGGTCTTCTCGCGGATCATGTGGTGGTGCACCGCAGAGGTGGCCAACAGCATCGGGATCGGGGCGAGGTCCTCGGTCGACATCTCGTCGGAGAGCACGATGATGTTCACGCCCTCTGCGATCGCCTCGGAGACCTCCGCACGCAGTCGCTCCAGGGCACGCCGCAGCCCGGGGCCACCGGAGAACGCCGGGTACAGACACCGAAGCTTGCGCGCCCTGAAGCGCGCGTCGGCCTCCTCGACGTGCAGGATCCGCTCCAAGGAGTCGTTGTCGATGATCGGGTAGGGCAACTCGAGGAGCTGGCAGCTCTCGGGGCCGGGTTGCAGCAGGTTCGCCTCGGGCCCGATGTTGCGACCGAGGCTGGTTACGAGCTCCTCGCGGATGGCGTCGAGCGGCGGGTTGGTCACCTGCGCGAAGAGCTGCTTGAAGTAGTCGTAGAGCAGCTTGGGTCGA
>CAYVYG010000410.1:0-3131 GCA_964454385.1 uncultured Microthrixaceae bacterium | reverse complement strand
GTGCGAGGTGGATGCCGACCATGACCTCGTCGTCGGCATTCGCGCCGAAGGCTCGACCTGTGGCGATCTGCACCCCGAAGGGCTTCAGGTCCTCCGGGGCGATGCCGACCTCGACCACCAGCGGATGGTCCTCGTCGAGCTTCTCGGTGTCGAGCAGAACGCCGATCGCACTCGAGATGCCGGGGAGCTTGCGGACCGCCTCGAGCTGGGTCTGGGTGAGCGCGCTCTGGAGGATGTCGTCGACACCCTTCTGGGCGACCGTCAGATCGGCAGTGCCGACGTCCAGCACCCCGGCGGCGGTGGTGCGGATGCTGTCGGTGACGATGCCGAGGACGACGACGGTTATGACGCCCACCGCGACCGCCAGAGCGGTCAACATGGAGCGGACCCGCTTGGTCCACACGTTGTGGGCTATGAGCCACAGGAAGGACATCGGCGACCATCCGGTATCGGGGAGGCCCACCCAGCTTTGCAGACCGTGCTGGGGCGCTGGTGGCACGGGCCACGAAGCGTGACGACGCCGCCGGCGCTCAGCTCGTGTCGTGCAGCGACCACCAGAGGTGGATAGCGGCGACCGAGCGCCATGGCCGCCATCGCTCCGCCAGCTCGCGCATCTCGCGGGCGGTCGGTCGTGGACCTCCGCTGAGTCTGCTCACCGCTTCACGCAACCCGATGTCGGAGGCCGGGAACGCATCGGGGTCACCGGTGCGCAGCGCCACGTACTGCGCGGTCCACTCGCCGATGCCGCGCAGCTCGACCAGGTGCTGCGCCACGCCGGGACCGCAGAGCTCGAGACCGTCGCGAGCCGCTGCAGCGAGGGTCCGCAGGGTGTCGGCGCGGGACCGCGTAAGGCCGATGTCATCCAAGCGGGCGTGAGCGACCACCGCCGGAGCGGGGAACAAACGGTCGAGCCCGTGTGCCCCGAGGCCCACCACCGGCGTGCCCAACCGGCGGACCAGACGTCCCGCGATCGTGCGCGCTCCGCTCACGGTTATCTGCTGCGCGAGGACCGCACGAACGGCCGTCTCGAAGGGATCCCAGGAACCCGGCGGCCGTAGCGCCGGTCGTGCGGTGACGAGCCGCCCGATCAGCGGGTCGGCTGCGAGCTGCTGCGCGGCATCGGTCACGCTCATGTCGGCTGCCACGAGCGTGCGGGCGTTTCGTGCAACGTGGATCAATCCGTTCCAGTTCGGCAGGTGGGCCGTGAGGGTGAGAGTCCGCGTGGTGGGTCCTCGCCCGCTCGCCGGCCGTTCGGCCAGCTCCACGAGTCCGGCGCTGCCGTCGAGGTCGATCGCGCGTCGCAGCACCGGGGACGGGGGTGCGACGCCAGAAGCGCCCTGCGCGCCGTCCGGTGCGTGCTGCGCACCGCCGTCGGGTTCTCTGTCGGGGTCGCAGACCGATTCGACCCCGGGAGTGCTGCGAACCGCGAACCAGCGGGCCATCGAAGGCCAGTCGAGCGGTCCGTTCGACGCGAGGTCCAGCACCAGGCCACCGTCGGGTCCGACCGATGGGCCCTTCGCGGGCCGCCGCGCGCGCAGCTCGCTCGGCGGAGCACCGAAGGTCTCGGTGCAGGCCCGCTGGAACTGGCGCACGCTTCCGAACCCCGAGGCGAAAGCCACCTCCGTGACCGGTAGGTCGGTGTCGTCGAGGAGCCTGCGTGCGAAGTGGGCCCGGTGGGAGCGTGCCAGTTGGTCGGGGGTCACCCCGAGGTTCTCGTTGAAAACACGCCTCAGGTGCCGCGCCGACACGCCGAGGCGCGCTGCCAGATCGGCCTCGGTCCGACCGTCGAGCGCCCCGGCGGTGATCATCCGCACCGCCTCGCACACGAGCGCAGGACCGATTGATCCGGGTGCATCGACCTCCCGGTAGGGGCGACAGCGGTGACAGGCCCGGTAGCCTGCGGCTTCGGCGGCCGCCGCCAACCGGTATGTCGTGACGTTCGAGGAGTCGGGCCGCGCGGAGCAACCCGGCCGGCAGTAGATGCCGGTGGTCCGAACCGCGGAGAACTCGCCGACTGGCGCGCCAAGGGGTTGCACGCATCCATCTCAGCACGTCCGATCCGTTCGAGGACGACGGATTCGGACACGCTCGTTCGGTGGGTCCTGTCCGGATCCGGCCGGCGTGTGTCACACCGATGGGCGAGGCTGGTTGGGTAAGCCTGCATGCCGGGATCGAGGACTCGCACGGAGGTGACACCATGCCGGAACCGACGAAGGATCAGACACTGAAGGATCAGACGCACACAAGCGGATCACGGCCGGAAGATGCGGCGACGGCCCACACTGCCGAGCCGGCTCAGCGCGCCCGGTCCCCCCAGCCGGCCCAGACCGCCCAGACCGCCCAGACCGCCCGGTCCCCCCAGCCGGCCCAGACCGCCCCGCCCGTGTGCTGGAGCACGATCGATTCCCCGGTCGGAGCGCTGTTCGCCGCGGTGAGCGAAGGGGCTGTGGTCGAGTTGAGCTTCTTGGGCGACGAGCAACCCTCTCCGCCGGTGGGTTGGATCCGCGACGATGGGGCATGCGATGAGCTGCGCTCGCAGTTGGAGCAGTACTTCGCGGGTGAGCGCCGGGAGTTCGACATCGAGATCGCGCCGGATGGCACCGAATTCCAGATGCAGGTCTGGACGGCTCTGCGGTCGATCCCCTACGGGAGGACCGCATCGTATGGCGAGATTGCGGCGAGGATCGGCCGGCCCAGGGCTGTTCGGGCGGTCGGTGGCGCCAACAACGCGAACCCCATCTCGATCATCGTTCCCTGCCACAGGGTGATCGGCGCGGACGGCAGCCTCACCGGCTACGGAGGAGGCCTCGGGACCAAGGCGACCCTGCTGGCCCTGGAATCGCCGGGCGTTCCCGAAACCTGAAGCGGCCTATCGGCATCGTCGGGACCCTCGGCGCGGGCCGTTCGGCGCGGGGCGTTCGGACGAAGCGTTGACCCCGACGGTGTCAGGTGCGCTGCCTGAGCCGTTTGGTGTCCGAGAGCAACTCGTCGATGGCGCGTTCGAGTTGCTGTGCGAACACGATGCGGGCGCCCTCGCCGGCGGATTCGCGCAACGCGTCGACCATCACCGAGGTGGCCACGCCGCTGCCGAGGCCGTTGCGCACGGCTTGGACGAACAGGTCCACGAGTTG
>CAYVYG010000409.1:0-3132 GCA_964454385.1 uncultured Microthrixaceae bacterium | reverse complement strand
GTGTCTCTCACCGGTCAGTTCGTCACATGCCGGCGAACTGTCCGCTGTGGCACACGCCGGTGTGGTCCCAGAGCGGACAGTTCGCCGGGATTCCGCGTGTCGGACCCCACCCGTAGGGTGTGGTGTCATGACCCAACGCCCAGACATCGCGGACTTGAGCGACTCGGTGATCGAGCAGTTCTACGACCGAGGTTCGATACAACGGGGCACGGTGTACGCCGCGCAGCGACGCGCAACAGTGCTCTCCCTCAAGCCGGGTGAGGCCGTCGGCGTCGTGGAAGGGACCAACCGGCTGCCCTACGTCGTCGAAGTCGATTGGCAGGACGACCCGATCGGCATCGACGTCGTGGACAGTTGCACGTGCCCGCTCGGCGGCGAGTGCAAGCACGCGGTGGCACTCATCCTCACGGCCCGCGGCTCCGCCTCGGCTGACTCCGCGTCCGAATGGCGTCGGGCCCTCTCGGCAATCGTTGCCGACACCACCGGGGACGACTCGCGCACAGGGGCTTCATTGGCTCTGGAGATCGCGCTGAGCACACCCAAGCGTTCGACCTACGCACCGGAACCGACCCCTCAGGTCACCTTACGGCCGCTTCGCATGAGCACACGGGGCCGCTGGGTCAAGACCGGGATCTCGTGGCGCGACCTCCACTCGCCCTACGACTACTCGCTGCATGGCTTCGACAGCCTCCAGCGATCGGTCCTGCGCTCGATGCTCGCGGGAGCCCGCAACATCGGTTACAACCCGGGCTCCGGGACATTGCCGCTGGAGCAGTTCGGTCCGGACGTCTGGTCACATCTCCGGCGCGCCGGCGAAGCCGGTGTCGAGCTCGTGCGCGAGCGGTCGGCACCGGGCGGCGTGGTGGTGTCGGAGGCCACAGCACAGGTGGCGATCGACCTGACGGCAGACGACGACCGCAGCGCCACGCTTAGCACCGCGCTCGAGCTCGACGGGCATCCCATCATGCTTCGAACGGGATGCTACGGCCTGATCGGCACACCGCCGCACGGGCTGTACGTCATCGAGGGCGGGACCCTGCGGTTGGTCCCGTTTCAGCGGCAACTGCATCCCGAGCTCGCCCGCCTCCTGGAATCCCCGCCGCTGAGCGTGCCCGCTGAGGATCTCGACGAGCTCGTCCACGAGTACCAACCCCGGCTGGCGAAGATCGCCAAGGTCGGATCGTCCGATGGATCGGTCACCTTCGTCGAGACAGAGTTCACCGGGCTGGGCGCGAGCATCGCCCACGATGAGATCGACTCGGCGGTGATGCACTGGGAGGCCCGCTACCAGCGCGGTGATCGCTGCATCTCCCACCGGCTCGGCGACCCTCTCACTGTCGGGCGGGACCGTGACGCCGAGGCCGCAGCACTCGAAGAACTGAAGCTCCCCACCCACCTCCTGGAGTCCCTGGCGGGTCCGGACGGCCGACCGGCCAACGTGACGGTCACCGGTCGAGAAGCCGTCGTGTTGCTGACCGAGGTGATCCCGTGGTTGCAGGATCAGGGGCAGGTGACCGTCGAGGTGTCGGGCGACGCACCCGAGTTGCGCGAAGCGAGCGGCGATCCGCTCATCTCGCTCGCGGTCACCGACCCCGCAACCGACGATGCCGACCGCAGGGACTGGTTCGACCTGGCGGTGCAGGTCAGCGTGGATGGCGAGACCATCGAGTTCGCGCAGCTGTTCGCTGCGCTGTCCCGCGACGAGGACCTCCTGGTGCTCGACAGCGGGACCTGGATCCGCCTCGACCGGCCCGAGTTCGCGAAGCTCCGCGAGCTGATCGAGGAGGCCCGCGGGCTCGCCGGTGACGAGGACGAGTCCACCGTTCGGATCAACCCGTTCCAGACGAGCTGGTGGGACGAGCTCACCGGCCTCGGCGTCGTGCAACGCCAGTCGACGCGCTGGCGACAGAGCATGACCCGGCTGCGAGAGCTCTCCACACCGGAGCCGGTCGAACCACCGGCGGGCCTCGACGCCTCGCTGCGCGCATACCAGCGGGAGGGTCTCGACTGGCTCGCCTTCCTGCACACGAACGGGCTAGGCGGCATCCTCGCGGACGACATGGGCCTCGGCAAGACCATCCAGACCCTGGCGCTGTTCCTGGCTGTGCTCGAGGAGTCCCCCGACGCACGGTTCCTGGTCGTCGCGCCCACGAGCGTGGTGGAGAACTGGCACCGGGAAGCGACGCAGTTCGCACCCGGGGTCGAGGTACGGACGATCCGCGAGACCGAAGCGCGGCGCGGCACCGGACTCGCCGAGGCGATCGGTGACGCCCGCGTCGTGGTCACCTCCTATGCCCTGTTCCGCATCGAGTTCGACCAGTACCAGGAGCTGGACTGGGAGATGCTCGTGCTCGACGAAGCGCAGTTCGTGAAGAACCACAAGGGCAAGACCTACCAGTGCACTCGTCGCCTCGACGCCGCCATGAAGCTCGCCATCACCGGCACCCCGCTCGAGAACAGCCTGATGGACCTCTGGTCGCTGTTGTCGATCACCGCACCCGGACTGTACCCCGATCCCAAGCGATTCTCGGAGGTCTACCGGTCTCCGATCGAAAGCGGTCGCGCACCGGAGCTGCTCGCCACGCTGCGCCGTCGCATCGCGCCGCTGGTGAGACGGCGCACCAAAGACGAGGTGCTAACGGAACTGCCGCCCAAGACGGAGCTCACCGTCGAGGTGGAGCTCAACGCCCGTCACGCGAAGATCTACCAGACCCAGCTCCAGCGGGAGCGTCAGAAGGTCCTCGGGCTGGTCGACGACATGCAGAAGAACCGTTTCGAGGTCCTCAAGTCGCTCACCCTGTTGCGTCAACTGAGCCTTGATCCCGCCCTGGTCGACGAGCGCTACGACAAGGTCGGCTCGGCCAAGCTCGACCAGCTCCTCGGCGACCTGACCCAGGTCGTGGCCGAGGGGCACCGGGCGCTCGTGTTCAGCCAGTTCACCCGCTATCTCGCGCGTGTCCGCGAACGTCTCGAATCGGCCGGCATCGCCCATTCGTACCTGGACGGGCGTACCCGCAGACGGGACGAGGCGATCACGGCGTTCAAGGATGGCGACGTTCCGGTGTTCGTGATCAGCCTCAAGGCCGGGGGGTTCGGTCTGAACCTCACCGAAGCCGACTACTGCTTCATCCT
>CAYVYG010000408.1:0-3147 GCA_964454385.1 uncultured Microthrixaceae bacterium | reverse complement strand
GATCAACTGGCCTGGCATCGGGTTCAGCGAGGAGGTGAGTCCCTCGTAGGTGTAGGGGTTGCCGGTCGCCTTCGCCAGTTCGGCAACGGCCGAGGGCATCAGGGATCCGAGCGCCGATGCGCTGGTGTGGAGGTGGATCCCCATCGAGGGTGCTGCTCGCCAGTCGTTCAGCGAGGTGTATCCACCCCGGCTGGTCTCCACGACGACCGTCCGGCATCCCAACGCTTTGTCCGCCCCGCTGCCACGGTTGATGGCGACAGCGCAGAGCTGGTGTGCTCCGTCGACCACATTGGTGAAGGATCCCGCGAAGCCCTTGTATGGACCGCGTCGATGGCTTGCGTGGACATCCGCACGTACCTCGTCGGCATGAAGAACTGCGCTGCGCCGACCGATGCTCACCCGCACGTCGATGGGACCGCTCGAGTCCTTGTCGTCCGCCCAACCCGAGAAGCTGACCGTCGAACCCACCGCGCTGGCCCGCTCGAGCGAGCCGAAGGGGTGGTTGACCGGTGTGTCGTGCGGCGCGGCTGCGACGCAACCCGTGGCGAGCATCGACGCGATGACGACAAGGGGCGTGGTGATCGCACGCCATGTCCGGGTGGAGCGGTTGGTCGGAATCGCGGTCATCGGGTGGCTCCCTTGATCGTGTCGACGAAGCGGTCGAGCGTGGCGGCAGGCATCCCGCACCAGGGGACGTGACCGTTGCACTGCTCTCCGAAGGCATCGGTGGTCACCTCGAAGATGGTGCTCGGGTGGCCGACAGCGGTCGCGCGGCGGGCCATGGCCCGGCTCTGTTCGATGCTGACGATCGCGTCGCGCGCGCCGTGCACGACCAGGGCGGGGGGATCCCTGCGGTCGAGCCACGTCGTCGGGCTCGCCGGGGCGTGGTTCGGCCGACTCCGCAACCAACCGCGTGGGCCGTCGAGGCGTATCGCCCACTCATCGGGGGATCCGAAGGGTGTTGTACGGGTGCCCACGAAGTCGTACACGCCGGCGAAGAGGATGACGCCGTGCACCGGCGGAATCTCGCCGCCGGGGAAATCACCGTTGGCTCCGAAGGCGGCAAGCGCGGCGATGTTCGCTCCCGCCGAGTGCCCCGAGAGGATCACCCGTGAGGTGTCGAGACCGAACCGGGCGCCCTTATCACGCACCCAGGAGATCGCAGTCGCCGTGTCGTGCACCGCGGCTGGGAACGGGTCCTTCGGTGCCAGGCGGTAGTTGATCGACACCACGTCGTAGCCGCGGGTCACCTGACGCCGCAGCGCCGAGGGGAAGTACTCGGTCTTGTCACCCGCCACCCAACCGCCGCCGTGCACGAAGACGATCGTGCCCTTCGCACCGGGTGACGCGTACAGGTCGGCTCGTTGAGCCGGGTAGCTGCCGTAGGCGACGTTGCGGTGCGTCGCAGTCACACCTCCGGTCCACTCGAGGGGGACGGCCTCGTAGGGCGGTGGTGCCGGCACGCACGCGCTCGAGATCACCAGGACGATCCCGAACGCCAATGCTGCGAGCACCCTGGAGGACTTCGGTCCCGTGCCTCCCGTGGGTCTCGATTCGCTGCTTCCTCGGTACATGTCGACCTCCCTGGGTCCACCCTTCGTGTGACCCAGAGATCGGACAGGACACAGAGAGGTTTAGACATATGTGTCGAAAGATCCATACATATATGCCGAAAGTCCCATCGTCTTAGCCAAAAGAACCATCCTGTTGCGATCTCAAGGATCCGAAGACCCGGGCTGAACCCCGACAGCGGAGACCGCCGGCGCCCTAAGGTGCGCCAATGCGCAGACCGGTAGCGACCGTCGCAGCGCTGGCGATTGCCCTCGCGGCCTGCTCGGGTTCCGAGCCCGGGGGAGGAGGCCACGGTTCAGGCCCGCCGAGCAAGGACCCGGTGACGGCCAGCTCGGCCGAACCGGCTCCCTTCGAGATCCCCGATGAGCTCTTGGAGCGTGTCGAGGAGTCGGGCTTCGAGTTCCCTGCGATCGACTATCCGCCACAGCCCGAAGGGGTCGATTGGCCGACCGATCGATGGCCCACCGGTGATATCCCTCCCGGGGTCGACCGAAGCGCTGTCGAGGCTGTCATCAGCGGGGCCTTCGGTGCCGGGTCGGGTGAGAACGACGTCATCGACGCCGTGTTGGTCGTCAAGGACGGCCGGCTCGTGGTGGAGGAGTACAACGGTTGGGACCCCGAGGAGTTCCATGTTTCGTGGTCGATGGCGAAGTCGGTCACGTCGTCGTTGGTGGGGATACTCGAGGGACGCGGTGAGATCGATGTGTTCGAACCGGCTTCGGCGCCCGAGTGGGCGGACCCCACCGACCCGCGTCATGCGATAACGCTCGATGAACTGCTGAGAATGAGCAGCGGTCTGGAATGGTCCGAGGACTACTACGACCCACACGGTGACGTGTTGTCGATCATGGTGGGCGATGGGACGACGGACCGGGCCGCGTACGCGGCGTCGAAGCCACTGGCGCATGACCCGGACGCCAACTGGTACTACTCGACGGGTACCGCGAACATCGTCGCCCGGGAGGTCGCACAGCGCGTGGGGTACGGCGATGATCTCGCCGACTGGATAAGTGAGAACCTCTTCGATCCCCTGGGGATCGTCGGAGCGGACTTCCAGTTCGACGATGCGGGCGTCATCAACGGCGGTTCATGGGTCGCGATGCGGGCCGTGGACTTCGCGCGGTTCGGTTACCTCTACCTGCGCGGTGGCGAGTGGGATGGCGAACAGGTGCTGCCGCGGCGATGGGTGGACTACTCGAGGATGCCCACCCCGACCGCCTCCCAGCGGATCTACGGCGCGCACTGGTGGTTGAGCGAACGGGATCCGTCGTGGTTCTATGCCTCGGGATTCCACGGACAGAGGATCCTGGTGGCGCCCGAGGAGGACCTCGTGATCGTCGTTCTGTCCAACACGCCAACGGGACGGGACTCAGCGCTGGTCCTGGGTCTGGCGGCGCTCTTCTCTGCTCGTGACGTCCGCCAATAGGACGGCTCCGACAGCCAATGAGTCGGGTCTGATTCTGATAGCAGCAGAGATCACTCGACGGGACTTGTGGCGGCGTCCTTCTGACGGGGCGCACCCAGGATGGAGCCAGATCGGATGGCGTGCACGCAAGAACCCCAGCCGTTTCGAGA
>CAYVYG010000407.1:0-3148 GCA_964454385.1 uncultured Microthrixaceae bacterium | reverse complement strand
GGGAGCACTCCAGGGCGGCGTTGTCGTCGCGCTGGTGGCGGCGAACGTCGCGATTCTCGTGCGGGGTGCGGCAATGCGGTGGAGACGTTGCTCGACGACCTCGATGACCTCGACGACGCCCAACGCTGCCGGCCCGGTCGCCGGCGGTCGAGCGGATCGCTCCCCGTAGACCCGCCGGGTACCCCCGCGTCAGCGTGAGGACCGGCGTCAGGCGTCGAGCCTGCGTGCCAGCTCCGCTCCGATCTCGAGGCTGGCGGTGGCAGCTGGTGAGGGCGCGTTGAGGACGTGCAGGGCGCTGATCGTGCCGTCCGCGCAGCGCTGCGTGCGGATCAGGAAGTCGTCGATGAGGCTTCCGTCATCACCGAGGGCCTGGGCCCGGACCCCCGCCGGTGAACGCACGAGATCCTCCCCGGAGAGCTCCGGCACGAGGCGCTGCAGCTCGCGAACGAACAGTGGACGCCACAGCGAGCGCTTCATCTCCTCGACGCCCGAGCCGAGATGACGTCTCGCGAGAGCGCGGAACCCACGGTGGCGAGCAAGGCCCAACAGCTCACCCGGCGAGACGTCTCGCCATCGGTAACCCTCGCGGCTGAGTGCCAGGACCGCGTTGGGGCCGGCGTGCACCGAACCGTCGATCCCGCGGGTCAGGTGAACCCCCAGGAAGGGGAACTCGGGATCCGGCACGGGGTAGACGAGTCCTCGCACGAGATGACGGGCATGTGGCGCAAGCTCGTGGTACTCGCCCCGGAATCCGACGATCCGGGCGCCGGGGTCCAGCCCGGACGCCCTTGCGACAAGGTCGGACTGCAGCCCTGCGCAGTTGATCACCGTTGCGGCGCGCAGCTCACCCGAATCCGTTTCGAGCACCCGGTGGTGTCGGTCCGATCGGATCGAGTGCACGATCGTGGCCGTTCTGATCTCGCCTCCGGCGTCTTGGATGTCCGCCGCGATCGCCCGGGCGACCTCGGCGAAGTCGATGATGCCCGTCGAGCCCACGTGCAGCGCGGCGATCGCGGCGAGGTGGGGCTCGTGGCGACGTGCGTCCGAGGCATCGAGCAACTCGACCGGTAGCCCGTGGTCGATGCCCCGCTGCGCCATGGCCTCGAGCCGCGGCAACTCGTCGGGACGCGTGGCCGCGATCAGCTTGCCCGTGACCTCGACCGCGATCCCCTTGTGGCGTGCGTACGCGACCATCGAACGGCTCCCGGCGATCGCGAAGCGCGCCTTGAGGGAGCCGGGCGGGTAGTAGATCCCCGAGTGGATCACTCCGCTGTTGTGACCGGTCTGGTGGGTTGCAAGGCCGGGTTCCTTGTCGAAGAGGACCACCTGTCTGCGTGGGTCGGACCGTTGCACGGCGCGTGCTGTCGCGAGGCCGACTATGCCGCCGCCGATCACGGCCAGGTCCGCAGTGGGTGCCATGTGGTCGCACTCTAGGGCGATGTGTCCGCGAACCGGCCCTGTGGTCTGTTAGAGATGGAAGCGGATGCATGACGTATCGGATGACCTCGAAGATCAGCTGACGCTCGCCCGGAACGTGCTGTCGGGCGCTCGGCGCGTGGCGGTGCTCACCGGAGCGGGCATCTCGACCGACGCCGGGATCCCCGACTTTCGGGGTCCCGACGGGCTGTGGACCCGCAACCCCGCCGCCGAGCGGGCCTCTACGATCGACAACTACCTCCGCGACACCGAGGCACGGCGGGCCTCGTGGCGGATGCGTCTCGACCGGCGCGTGCTCGATGCCGAGCCGACTTCCGGACACCACGCGCTGGTCGACCTCGAACGCCAGGGCCGCTTGGAGCACCTGGTCACCCAGAACATCGACGGGTTGCACCAGCGAGCGGGTACCAGCGCCGAGCGCCTGACCGAGGTGCACGGTTCGATCGCCGGGTACACGTGCGTGTCGTGCGGCGTAGGCGGGCCGATCGAACCGGTTATCGAGCGGGTGCGCGCCGGAGACGACGATCCCCGGTGCGAGCACTGCGAAGGCATCCTCAAGACGACCGTGGTCATGTTCGGCGAGATGTTGCCCGACGGCGCGATGGAGCGGGCCCACGATGCTGTGGAGTTCGCCGACGCGTTCCTCGCCGTCGGGACCACCCTCGAGGTCTCGCCGGTCAACAACATGGCGTTCTGGGCTCTGCGGCGCGCGATACCGGTGGTGGTCGTGAACCGGGGTGACACCGCTGCCGATTCCTTCGCCGCGGCCAAGGTCGAGGGGTCGATCAGCGACGTTTTGGGTGGGCTGCTCGCTGGTTGACGACTTCGATCCCGGTCCTGCCTTTCGGGAATGTTGACCAGGTTGGTAGGGTTTACGGGAGTTGTCTGCGCATTGGGACCGGTCGACGGTTCGGGACGTTGCGGGCCACCAGTGACGACCAATGGCGAGGTGATGAGATGGCTACTTTCAGGGAACTGCTCAACCGGGCCAAGGCTGAGATCCGCGAGGTCGACCCGACAGGCGCAGAGAAGATGCTGGCCGACGGTGCGGTGCTGTTGGACGTGCGCGAGGCCGACGAGTTCGAACAGGGTGCGGTGCCCGATTCGGTCTTTCTGGCACGGGGAAACCTTGAGAGCCAGGTGGAGGGCCGGATTCCCGACAAGTCCGTACCGGTCGTCGTCATGTGCGCCGCAGGCGTACGATCCGCGTTCGCCGCACGCACGATGGGGGAGCTCGGCTATTCCGATGTCGTGTCGATGGCCGGTGGCTTCAACCGCTGGAAGGACGAGGGCCGGCCGTGGCGGATGCCAGAGGTGTTGAATGCGCAGCAGCGCAACCGCTACCAGCGCCACCTGCTGCTGCCCGAGGTGGGTGAGGCCGGCCAACAGAAGTTGCTTGCCGCAAAGGTACTGCTGTTGGGCGCCGGTGGCCTGGGCTCGCCCGCGGCGTTGTACCTCGCTGCAGCCGGTGTGGGCACGATCGGGATCGTCGACATGGACGTCGTCGACGAGTCGAACCTGCAGCGCCAGATCCTCCACAACGTCGATCGGATAGGTGAGCGCAAGGTCGATTCGGCCAAGAAGACCCTCACGGCGCTGAACCCGGATGTGAACGTCGTGACCCATGATGTGCGACTCGATGCGTCCAACATCGAGGACGTCATCTCGGGCTACGACATCGTGGTCGACGGTGCCGACAACTTCCCGGTGC
>CAYVYG010000406.1:0-3148 GCA_964454385.1 uncultured Microthrixaceae bacterium | reverse complement strand
GCCGTAGAACGCGAGCTGCATCACGATGGTCGAGATGTAGGCGACGTCGCGGTAGCGGACGTTCCAGAGCCCAGCGATCATCCCCAAACCCAAGCCGAAGCCGCTGGCGGCAAGCAGCACCAGGGGTGCGAGCAACATGGTCGTCCCGGTGTTCCCTGCGACCGCGAGGACCACGAGCAGCACGGCCAGCTCCACCGCGACCTGATACAGCTCGCTGAGGGTGCCGGCTATCGGCGGGCATTCGGGAGGGAAGTAGACCTTCGTGAGCAGAGGTCCCGCCTCTTCGAGGGCGTTCAGCGCGGCTGTGTAGCTGTTGTAGAAGGCATTCCAGCCGACCAGACCACAGAACAGGAAGATCGCGTAGTTCTGGAGGGTTCCGTTGCCTGCGACCGGCGGTATCCCTCGGAGGAACACCCCGAAGACCAGCGAGTACACCGCCAGGGTCGCCAACGGGTTTATCAGCGACCAAGCCCAGCCCAACAGGCTCCGCTTGTACTTCGACTTCAGGTCGCGTTGAACGAGGTTGGATACGAGGGTCCGGTGATCCCATATCTGCGCGACGGATGACATCTCAGGGGTTCGGCAGGACCGCGATCATCGCCAAGGAGTCTGTCACGCGACCCGTCGACCCATGTATTCCCGGAACGCGACCTAGCTGCGACCGAGGGCCGACACCAACTCCGCCAGAGGTTCTTCGAAATGTCGGGCGGGCTCGAAGCCGTGCAACCTCCATGCCATGTTGTCGAGCACCGAGTTCGGCGGCCTCGGCGCCGGCCTGGGAGGGTTGAGGTCGGCGGTGGAGATCGGCTCCACTCGCGAGGGGTCGTGGCCGGCGGCGCCGAAGACCGCCCTGGCGAACTCGTACCAGCTGACTGCTCCCTGGTTCGTCGTGTGGAAGACGCCCGGGACCCGCTCGATCGCCAACTTCACCACCATGGCTGCGAGATCCGTGGCGAAGGTCGGTTTGCCCCGCTGGTCGTCCACGAATCGCACGGACCCCGGTTCTGCAGCGAGGCGCAACAAGGTCTTGACCATGTTTTGGCCTGTGGCGCCACTGACCCAGGAGGTGCGTGCGATGGTCCAACCCGGGTCGATCTCGCGTTCGCCCGCGTACTTGGTGATCCCGTAGACCGAGCATGGATCCGGGATGTCACCCTCGTCGTACGGAGTCGGCTTGTGACCATCGAACACGTAGTCGGTGCTCAGGTAAGCGACATGTGCACCCACACGTCTCGCTCCGTCGGCGACGAACCTCGTTGCGATGCAGTTGGACGCGTATGCGAGCTCCGCGCGCGATTCGCATTCGTCGACTGCGGTGAACGCCGCCGCATGGATGACGACGTCGGGCCGCCAACCCGTCAGTAGCCCGAGCACCGCATCGCGGTCGGTCAGGTCCAACGTGGATCGACTCACGCCCAGAACGATGTGCTGATGCCGACGGGTCAGCAGCTCCATCACCTCGGTGCCCAGCTGACCCGTCGACCCCGTGACGAGGATCCTCAACGGTTCTTCACCCGGGCCCTCAGCGGCTCCCACCAGTCGGGATTGCGCACATAGAACGCCACGGTCTCCTCGAGCGCGGCGCGGAAATCCGTGTCGGGTGACCAGCCGAGAGCCCGCACCTTGTCGGTGCGGATCGAGTACCGCCTGTCGTGTCCGGGGCGGTCGAAGACGTACTCGACACAGGACTCGTCCGCCTCGAGGATCCCGAGGAGCAGGTCGGTGATCTCGCGGTTGGTGCGCTCGTTGCCCGCTCCGATGTTGTAAACCTCACCTATCGAGCCCTCCCGCCTCACGATGTCGACCGCGACGCAGTTGTCCCGCACGAAGAGCCAGTCCCGCACGTTGAGCCCATCGCCGTACAGCGGCACCTTCGAACCCTCCAGAAGGTTGGTCACGAAGAAGGGGATCAGCTTCTCGGGGAACTGGTAGGGGCCGAACTGGTTCGACGAGCGGGTGACCACCACCGGCAACCCGTGGGTCTCGTGGTACGCGAGCGCAATCAGGTCCGAACCGGCCTTGGCGGCGCTGTAGGGAGACCGTGGTGACAAGCGATCGGTCTCGTCGAACGAACCGGTCTCGATGGACCCGTAGACCTCGTCGGTTGATATTTGCACGAACCGCTCCACTCCGGCGGCGACGGCCACGTCGCACAGCACGTTGGTGCCGGTGCAGTTGGTCCTCACGAAGACATCCGGGTCGAGGATCGAACGATCCACGTGGCTCTCGGCTGCGAAGTGGACCACCTGGCTCTGGCCGTTCATCGCTGCTTGCACCGTCCGGCGATCGCAGATGTCGCCGTACACGAACGTGAAGCGTGGTGATCCATCGAACTCGCGCAGGTTCTCCCGGTTGCCGGCGTAGGTGAGCGCATCGAGCACCGTGATCTCGGCTTCGCTGCTCTCGAAGAGGTGCCGGACGTAGTTGGAGCCGATGAACCCGGCACCACCGGTTACCAGGATCCTCACACCAGATCCTCGGGGAACGTCGCTGGCGTGCTTGCCGCTGTCATGTCAGCTGATCTCATGTTCGCAACGCTCCGTGAGGACGGCGCACGGGATCGATGTCGCACCGACGGGGATTGGCCCGGTCACGCTCCGAGAGCACCGGAGGACCCTCGAGACCCCAGTGCGCCGCCACCTGAGGATCGTCCCACGCCACACCGAGCTCGTCCGCGGGGTTGTAGTAGCCATCTACGAGGTAGGTGATCGTCATGTCGGTGATGCTCGCGAAGCCGTGGGCCACCCCCGGCGGGATGTAGACACCGAGATGCTCGTTGGGCTGACCATCGACGTCCCCGAGATCGATCATCTGCGTGGCCCCATCGGTCGGGCTCTCCTCGCGCAGATCGTGGAGCACGACGCGGGCGTGGCCGGTCGGCACATACCAGTAGTCGGCCTGGTGGAGGTGGTAGTGGAGGCCGACCACGCAGCCCGCCACCCGGTCACCGCGGTTGGCCTGGATCATCTCCCGTCCACCGGGGATCCACTCGCGACGGTAGGTCTCCACGAAGAAGCCGCGGTCGTCCCCGAAGATGCGCGGGCGCACGATCAGGACACCATCGATCTGATCTGATGCAGTAACTTCTGCCATCGCCATCGGCTCCTCCGGTGCCGGAACGTTCATGGTACGACCCGGGAGCAGGCGT
>CAYVYG010000405.1:2547-3168 GCA_964454385.1 uncultured Microthrixaceae bacterium | reverse complement strand
CGCGGAGTGCAGCGACCCGCTCACCGGTACTGTCGCTGGATGGCCGCGCTCCTCGCAAGACGCGAGATCCGGCACCGCCCGGGCCGGGCTGGGTTGATCGCTGCCACGATCGGTCTGGCCGTAGCGTTCACGACCGCCGCGTTCGGGTTCGCCGCGCAGGTGACCGTCGGCCTCGAGGAACCCGCGGAATCGATCGTCGCACTTCCCACCGGCTCGGTGCTCATCGCTGCGCGCACCGATGACCTGACGGCGTCCACCGCGATCGACGACTCGGTGCTCGACACCGTGCGCTCGACCGAAGGCGTCCTCACCGCGAACGGGCTGTTCGACCAGCCGGTGAGCTTCGCGCTGCGGGCCGCTGATCAACCCGAACGACCTGTGCAGCTGCGCGGACTGGTGCTCAGCTCGGTCTACGACGAGGCCCGCTGGGAGCTGGTATCGGGCCGCGCTCCGCTGCAACCCGACGAGATCGCGGTCGATCCCGGCGGCGCGGTGGTCGGTCGGGCCCCGCTCGGATCGCGGGCGCGCCTCGAGCTCCCGATCGGCTCGCGTGAGGTGAGGTTGGTGGGCCTGGTCGTGCCCCGCGACGCTGCCACGGCAACCGGTGGACCGGAGGCGGAT
>CAYVYG010000405.1:0-2447 GCA_964454385.1 uncultured Microthrixaceae bacterium | reverse complement strand
GGCACAGCACCGCTGGATGGCACAGCACCGCTGGATGGCACAGCACCGCTGGATGGCACAGCACCGCTGGATGCGACACCCGTGGGCGGCGACCCGGCGGAGGTCGCGCTGGCGGCGGCTCACGCAGTGCTTCCCACCGCTCACGCTGCGGACATGCTCGCCGCGACCGGCAAGCTCGATCGCATCAGCGCGCTTCCACGGCCCGGTGTCGACCCGGACGCACTCGCCCGGCGACTGCGCGGCGAGCTGAGCGACGGGCTCGAGGTGATCACGGGGACCGACGGCGCCCAGGGCACCCAGAGCACGGTGCGCAGCCTCGATGACGGAGTGAACAGCGCCCTGTTCGCGTTCGCGGGCGTGACCGTTCTCGTTGCGAGCCTGGCGGTGGCCAACATCTACTCGGTGCTGCTCGCCCAGCGGACAAGGGAACTGGCACTGCTACGCCTCGTCGGCGCCCGCAGGATCCAGGTCCTCACGCTCGTGGTTCGCGAAGCACTGCTCGCTGCCGCGATCGGGACCTCGATCGGCTTGGCGGGCGGCGTGGTGCTGGCGCGCACCGCGGTGGCGATCGTGAGGCCGCTCGGCGTGGCACCTGCGCTGTCGCTGTCGTGGTCGATGGTCGTCGCGGCGTGTCTCGTGGGCGGCGTGGTGTCTCTGGCCGGTTCAGCGGTCCCGGCGCTGCGCGCATCACGCCACGTCCCGCTACGGGCCGTCTCCGACACCGCTGCCGGCGGCGACCGGACCGTGCGCGGCGGGGTGGTCGCGACCTGCCTCGCGATCGGAGCCGTCGTGCTGGCCGGCTCTGCTCTCACCGGCGGACTCTCCCCTGTCACCCAGCGCGTCGGGGCTGTCGTGGGCGCGGCGCTCGTGGTGGCGGGCATCGGCTTTGCGTCGCGCTGGCTGGTGGGCCCTCTGTGTGCTGCAGCTGCGCGGCCTCTGGTGGCGCTGATCGGCCAGACCGCACGGCTCGGCGTGGGCAACGTCGCCCGCTCGCCGAGTAGGGCGACCGCTGCCGGTTCCACCCTGATGGTCACGATGGTCCTCGTGGGCGCCGTCGCCACCTTCGGTTCGGGTGTGCGCCAGGGCGTGGCCGAGCAGTTCGAGACCACCGGCCGCGCCGACCTGTTCGTCGAACGCAGAGGGCTCGTCAGGGTCGACACCCGGTCCCTCTTCGCTGCTTTCGGCCACGAGTTGCGAACGGTCCGTGACGGAGCCGCGATCGTGAGCGTGGATGGCGCGCTCGTGGGCCCGAGCGGGGTCGAGTCGCAGGTCGCGGTGTCGGGACTCGACCGCCTCGCCACCATGATCGATCTCGGGATCACCCGCGGATCGATCGGTCGGGCGGCTCTCGACGGCCCGGCGAGCGTGGCTGTCGAGGCGAGCGCCGTCATCCTCTCGGAGGCTTCGGCCGACAGCCTCGGGGCGGAAGTGGGCGACCTCGTCGAGTTGCGCTCGACCTCGGGGCGCGAGGTGCCGGTCGAGGTCGTGGCGATCTACCGCAACACCGCGTTCGTCGGCCCCGCGATCGTGTCCTGGCCGGCGGTGAGCTCGACCCGGTCGGAGGGCACATTCGAGGTGGCTGCTCTCGACCTGACGGCGGGGGCGTCGGTTCGGGCAACCGAGGCACGTCTGCGCCGGGTGGCGGACACCTTCCCGCGGGTGCGCGTCCACACCCCCGCGGACTTCGAGGCGCTCAACGCTTCTGTGGTCGAGACCGTTCTCAGGATCCTCGGGGTGTTGTTGTCGGCATCGGTGGGCATCGGCGTTCTCGGGCTCGGCTCGACCCTGGCGCTGTCGGTGCACGAGCGGCGGCGCGAGATCGTGATGCTGCGAGCCGTCGGTGCGCGGCGTTCTCAGATCCGCTCGATCATCGGCCTCGAGGCGGCGGTGGTGAGCGCTCTGGCAGTGACCGTCGGACTGGCGGCCGGAGCCGGCATCGGCGTGCTGGCAACCCGCTTCGCACCCGAGACGCTCGCTGTGAGCGCTGCGGTCCCATGGGTTCTGCTCGGCGCGGTGGGCGCCACCTCGGTGTGCGTGGGATGGCTCGTCGGGGTGTTGGTCGCGCGGCGCGCCACGAGGATCCCGCCCGCGCTCGCAACGGTCGTGGACTGAGCGACACGCTCCCGTGTGTCCGGTCAGCGCTCGGCGGGCCCGCGTCCCGGGTTCCCCTCGTAGAACTGCTCGTACCAGCGACGGAACTCGAGGATCGGACCGTCCCCCTTCACGAGAAGAGGCCGTTCGCGGAACACCTTGTCACGCCATATCGGCTGGTCGGCACCGAGCCCGTAGGGCCCGACCACTCCTTCGATCACCTCATCGGCGAAGCCGGCCATCTCATGTGGAATGAAGAAGTACCACAACAGCCTGACGTGACGGCGATCGATCGGAGTGGTGGCGCTGAGGACGCTCATCAGCCCCGGCACCCGCAGCAGCGCCACCCCCGGACC
>CAYVYG010000404.1:0-3185 GCA_964454385.1 uncultured Microthrixaceae bacterium | reverse complement strand
CATCCCGTAGGTGCTGACGCAGATGGCCGGCAGATCCGGCGGTGACGCCGAGCCTCCGAGGAGTATCCGCTGCCAGGGAGTCGGGTCGATGCGCCCCAGGGCGGTGTGCACCAGTGAGACGTGGGTTGCACCGGCGTGCAGGGCGGTTCTCAGCAGGTCCGGGTCGAATCGGCGATGGACGGTGAGCTCGCTCCCGGTGTGGCGCGCACGCGTCACCACCGACAGCCCACCCACGTGTGAAAGGGGCAGGCAGGCCACCCAATGGGTGTTCGGATCGGTCCCGAGCGCGGTGGCGCTCGCATAGGCCGCGTACTCGATGGCGTCGTGGGTGAGCACCACACCCTTGGGCTCCCCGGTGCTGCCCGAGGTCGTCATCACCAGTGCATCTCCGTCGGCTACCTGGCGGGAACCCGGGAGCTCCTCGGTTCCGTCGTCGGTGAGCAGCCAGCGTGCCTGCATGCGGGCGGCTACCGAGCGCCGCGTCCTTGGAGGTGCCTGGCGTTGCAGCGGCAGCACCGCATCGCCGCGCTGCCACGCCGCGTCGAGCGCGTCAAGCAGGTCGGTGCCTGGGTCCAGGTCGATCGCGACCAGCTCGTTCATCCACCAAGGGTGCCCCACGCGCGGCCGCGCAGTTAGCATCGGTGGACCATGACCGTCCCATCCTCCGGTTCGCACGCAGGTCGCGCCCAGGTGAGGACCGGTTGGCGGATCTGGGTCATGGGTGCTCGACCCCGGACGCTGCCGGCGGCGGTCGCTCCGGTGTTGGTGGGGACCGCCGCGGCGGTCGGCGGCGGTGGGAGCGGCGTGGGGGTGTCGGGGGTCATCTGGTGGCGTTTCGTGGCCGCACTGGCGGTGGCACTGTTCGTCCAGATCGGGACGAACTTCGCGAACGACTACTCCGACGGCACCCGGGGCACGGACGCACCCGGAGAACGTCTGGGTCCACCCAGGCTGGTGGGGGACGGGCTCGCGGCTCCCGGGGCCGTGCGCAGGGCAGCGCTGGTGTGCTTCACCGTGACGCTGCTCGCCGGAACGCCGTTGGTGCTGTTCGTGGATTGGCGGCTCGCCCTGGTGGGCCTGGCCGCAGTTGCTGCCGGATGGCTCTACACGGGAGGGCCGCGGCCGTACGGGTACGCGGGTCTGGGAGAGGTCAACGTGTTCGTGTTCTTCGGTCTGGTCGCAACCGTGGGTTCGGCCTACGTGCAGACCCTGGAGCTGCCGGCTGTCGCCTGGGTCGCGGGGGCGGCCATGGGTGCGCTAGCGACCGCGCTGTTGGTGGTGAACAACCTGCGTGACATCCGGGGCGATCGCCGGGCCGCGAAGATGACCCTGGCGGTCCGCATCGGCGATCGGGCCACCCGGGTGCTCTACGTGGTCCTGGTGGTTGCAGCGGTGGCGCTGCTGCCGGTGATGGTCCTCGTCGGGGCGTCACCGGTGGTGGCGCTCGGCTTCGTCGCCGTCGTGGTCGGTCGGCGCCCGGTGGTAGCGGTGCTCAGCGGGGCGCGGGGCGCCGCTCTCATCGCGGTGCTCGGTGACACCGGGGCGACCCAGATGGTCTATGCGCTGGGGATCACCATCGGGTTGGTGATCCCCTGATCCCCTTGCGGGCTCTCATCGGTCGGTGTGCCACAGATGGTCGTCGACCAGGCTGAAGACGAGCTCGGGAGCCTCGAGGTGCGCTGCGTGCCCGGCTCCCAGCACCGTGACCGCGGTCGCGTTGCCGCCGATCTCCGCCGCCATGCGGGCTGCGAGGTCGCTGAACGCCCGATCCCGTTCCCCGCTGATCAACAGCACCGGTACCCGGATCTCGCTGAGTCGTCCCCAGAGCGGCTCCATCGAGCCGGTGCCGGCGTTGCGCAACGACCCCGCGAGCCCCGCTGCGGTGTTCACCCGGCGTTCACGCACGAAGCGGGCGCGCTCGGGCAGGTCCGCGAACATGGCCATCGCGAGCCATCGCTCGATGAACTCCGGCACCCCCAGGCGTTCCACCTCGACTGCACGCTCGTGGTCGGTGATCCGGCGTCGCTCGCGCTCGGCGGGATCATCGATCCCCGCTGTGCCGCCGATCAGCACCAGTGATCGCACGGCCCGCGAATGGTCGAGCGCGACGTGGAGCGCGACGCGGGCTCCGAGGCTGTACCCGATCCAGTGCGCAGGGTCACACCCGGACACCAGGTGGGCCGCGGCCTGCGGGCAGTCCATGTCGGCGAGCCCGGTGGCTCCGCCATGGCCGGGAAGGTCGGGTGTCTCGACCTCGCGGTGTGCTGCAAGCCATTCGGTGACCGGTCCGAGGCACCGGCCGGTCTGGGTGAAGCCGTGCAGGAGGACCACGGAGCTGTGGGAGGTCGCACCGGGTGTGCCGCGGCCGTCGCGGGGATCGTTGCCCACGGCGGAGATCCTAGGCCCGATCCGGCGAAGCTCGGCTCCGCGGCAGGCTCGGCACACCCATGGCGACGAACCCCTCGGTGCTGCTCATCTAGGCTCGGTCGTCCAGTGCAGCGAAGCCGTCGCCTCCCAGGATGCTGATGCGGTGATCCGGGAGATGCGGTGATCCCCGAGATACCAGAGATGCAGCGATCCAAGGTGTGCCCTTGCCCCCAGAGGAGCCCGTGACCCCTGACGAGTCCATGGCCCGGGATGAGCCCGACAGCGGTGCCGTCGCGGCCACGTTCTGCGCCACCCTTCTCGACGAATGGGTTGCACTCGGCCTGACCGACGCGGTCGTGTGCCCCGGGTCTCGCAACACGCCGATCACGGTCGCGGTCATGAGCGACCCGCGCGTCAGGGTGCAGATCGTCCACGACGAACGCAGTGCGGCGTTCATGGCGCTCGGGCTCGCGCTGGCGAGTGGCCGTCCCGCACTGCTCAGCTGCACGAGTGGCTCCGCGGCGGCGCACTTCCACCCCGCGGTGGTCGAGGCCGACATGGCAGCGGTTCCGATGCTGTTGTTGACCGCCGATCGGCCACCCGAGCTCCAGGGGGTGTTCGCCCCCCAGACGATCGACCAGCGTGATCTCTACGGATCGGCGGCTCGCTGGTACTGCGAGCCGGGGCCGCCGGCGGCCGGCGGGTCCCCGTGGTGGCGGGACCTGGCTCGCGATGCGATGGCCAGGTCGTGTGGAGAGGTGCCGGGCCCGGTGCACCTGAACCTGGCGTTCCGCGAGCCCCTGACCGGGGTCCCCGGT
>CAYVYG010000403.1:0-3187 GCA_964454385.1 uncultured Microthrixaceae bacterium | reverse complement strand
GCGATACTCCTTCGGGTCGGCCACCACCTTTGCATCCACGAGCGCCGCCACCGTCGGCCCCGAACCCGACAGCCACGCTGCCCACACCCCCGCCGTGTCGGCCAGCGCCTCGATGACCACCGCGGCCGCGGGGTTCGCGCGCAGCCTGGTGGGCTGATGCAACCGGTCGTTGCACGCTTCGCGCAGCAGAGCTGTGCGCCCACCCGCGAGCGCCGCCACCCACAGAGCGGCCCGCGCGGTCGAGAATGCCGCGTCGTCGAACGCCACGGTGCGCGGGAGCCCCTCCCGGGATGCAACCGTGGAGGTCGAAGCCGGCGGGGACCAGGTGAGAACCGAGACGCCACGAGGTACGTCCACGGGGACGACGGTCGAGTCGGCCACGACCACGAAACCGCCGTAGGTGGAGGCCGCGGCGTTGTCCCCGTGGCCCTCGAGGCGCTGCGCCACCTCGAACGCGGCCCGGCGCGCGGCGCTCACATCATCACCGGCGCCGAGGCGCGCCGCGAACGCTCCGGCCACCCGCGCCGCGCCCGAGAACCCGAGGCCGCGTCCCGGGGGGATCGGGCTGCGCCACCACAGGAACGCCTGTCGATCTCCCCCCGCTTCGAGGAACGCAACCGTCGCCGGATGCGTGGGCTCGGCTCGGTGCAGCCCTGCCGGGGGCATCTCACCCGGCTCGCAGACCCAGAGCCCGAACGGAAGGTCCACCGCCAGTGCCAGGCAGTCGAACCCCGGGCCGAGGTTCGCGGTGGATCCGGGGACGGACACACTGAGCACCCGCCGAGACTACGTGACAGCCGCCAGCCGCCGTTCTGTCCTGCTGTCATCCCCGTCGCCAGCCGCCAGCCGTCGTTCTGTCCTGCTGCCATCCCCGTCGCCGGGCATTCCGGCAGGACAGAACAGGACTTGGGTTGCACCCTTACCGAACGACCAGCCGGTCAGTCGCCGCCGGAGGCGTCCTCCACCTTGGTCTTGCCGGCGGAGATCCACGGCATCATCTCGCGCAGGCCAGAACCGACGGTCTCGACCTGGTGCTCACGGCCGGCGCGTCGCAGCTCCTCGAAGCGCTCACCGCCCGAACGGACCTCGCCGATGAACTCCTCAGCGAACTCACCAGAGCGGATCTCGTCGAGGATCCGGCGCATCTCGGCGCGGGTCTCGTCGGTGATGATCCGCGGACCACGGGTCATGTCGCCGTACTCGGCGGTGGTCGAGATCGAGTACCGCATGCCCGAGATGCCCTGTTCGTACATGAGGTCGACGATCAGCTTCAGCTCGTGCAGGCACTCGAAATATGCGGACTCGGGCTGGTAGCCGGCATCGACCAGGGTCTCGAAGCCGGCCTGCACCAGAGCGGAGAGCCCGCCGCAGAGGACCACCTGCTCGCCGAACAGGTCGGTCTCGGTCTCCTCTTCGAAGGTGGTCTCGAGAACCCCGGCGCGCGTTCCACCGATCGCGTCGGCATAGCTGAGCGCCAGGGCCTTGGCACCACCGGTCGCGTCCCCCGCGGGTGCCTTCACGTAGCCGAAGCGCACGTTGAAGCCATGGGCGAAGAACAGGGCGTCGCCGTCGGAGAGGTTGGGGGCGACATCACGGTCGTAGACCGGGCCGATCTCGGTGTCGGGCAACAGCATCATGATCAGGTCGGCCTCAGCGGATGCGGTGGCGAGGTCGGTCACCGCCAGGCCCGCTTCGGACGCCTTGGCGGCCGAGGAAGAACCCTCTCGCAGCCCGACGCGCACGTCGACGCCCGACTCCTTGAGGTTGAGGGCATGGGCGTGGCCCTGGGATCCGTAGCCGAGGATCGCCACCTTGCGACCCCTGATGATCGACGGGTCGGCGTCAGCTTCGTAGTAGACGTTTGCCATGGTTGCAGTCTGCCTTCGGTTGTTCTCTCAGGCGAACTGAGGGCTGCGGTCCACCGGTACGGTGGACCAGACCATTCAGTTCGCCGGGATGGGCGGGTTGGGATCGGCTCAGGGGGTGCCGTGCTCGAGTCGGGGAAGGGCGACCCTCCCGGTGCGTTGGAGGTCCACGATGCCGTGAACCCGCAGCAGCGCCTCGAGGTCGTCCAGGCGACGGGGCTCGTCGTCGAGGCTCATCGTCAGTTCGTCGATGCCCACGTCGATCACCGTCGCGTCGAAGAGGCCCGCCAGCTCGAGGATCTCGCTGCGGGACCCCGCCGGGGCTTTGACGGTGAGCAGCATCAGCTCACGCTCCACGGAATCCCTGGGGTCGAGCTCCGAGATCTTGATCACGTTGATCAACTTGTTGAGCTGTTTGACCACCTGTTCGAGCGGTGCGTTCTCGACGTCGACCACGATCGTGATCCGGCTGAAGTCCTCGTCGTCGGTGGGAGCCACCGCGAGCGAGTAGATGTTGTAGCCACGCCGGGCGAAGAGGTTCGCGACCCGGGCTAGCACGCCGGCGCGGTTCTCGACCAGCACCGACAGAACGTGGTATCTGGGGCTCGGGGTCACTGCGGGCCTCCTTCGGGCGACCCGGCACTGCGCTGGGTCGGGTCGACCACGATGTCGTCGTTGGTCTTGCCGGCGGGAACCATCGGGAAGACCTTCTCGTCGGAGTCGGTACGGAACTCGATGACGACCGGCCGGTCGTTGATCTGGTTCGCCTTGTCGATCGCGGGACCCACCTCCTCGGGGGACTCGACGCGGATCGCCACGCATCCCATCGCCTCGGCCCACTTGACGTAGTCGGGCAGATCGGGAGACAGGTAGACCTCGGAGTAGCGCTCCTCGTAGAACATCTCCTGCCACTGGCGCACCATGCCGAGGTAGGCGTTGTTGAGGATCGCGATCTTCACCGGGATCCTCTCGGTGGCCGCGGTGACCAGCTCCTGGGCGGTCATCTGGAAACAACCGTCACCGTCGATGGCCCACACCATGCGGTCGGGACGTCCCACCTTGGCGCCGATCGCGGCCGGCACCGCGAAGCCCATCGTGCCGAGACCCCCGGAGTTGACCCAGGTGTAGGGGTGGCGGAAATGCCAGTACTGGCTGGTCCACATCTGGTGTTGACCCACACCCGAGGCCACGACGCAGTCCTCGGGCGCCCGCTCGCGCAGCTGTTCGAGCACGTACTGCGGTTTGAGCAGCTCTCCGGGTTCGGACTGCTCGTAGGTGAGCGGATGCGTCTCCTGCCATCCGGAGATCTGCGACCGCCACGG
>CAYVYG010000402.1:0-3221 GCA_964454385.1 uncultured Microthrixaceae bacterium | reverse complement strand
GGTGGCCTCATCGGCCGACCGGTCACGCGCCGAGCCGGCCGGCCAACGCGGAACCAGCTCCGAGGCCTCGGTCAGCTCGGAACCGTCGAGTCCCCAGTCCTCGCCACCCCGGTGGCGCTCACGCTTCCAGATCGGCACCGAGGCCTTGACCGCGTCGATCCCGAAGCGTGCCGCCTCGAAGGCGACGTCGCGGTGCGGCGCTGACACGCCGACGTGCACCGCGGCCTGCCCGAGGCACACGTCGCCGGTGCGGTGCAGGATCGCGACGCGTCGCACGTCGGGCCAACGATCACGGATCTCGACCACGACCGCCTCCATTCGCCGGATCGCCACCGACTCATAGGCCTCGTAGGTGAGCAGTTCCACCTCGCTGCGGTCCTCAGAATGATCCCTGGCCATGCCGGTGAACTGCACCAAGGCCCCACAGTCCGGGCGTGTCAACCACCGTTGGGCGGCCTCCGTCGGCAGCGCCTCGTCGCTGAGCGCGAGCCAGTCGTCGGTCTTCCCGGGAGGCGGCTCGGCTTCGCTCACGGTGCACATCGTAGGTTCGATGTCGACCACCGGTCCTCATGGCCCCGGCGCACCCGCTCTCAGGATGCCGCGGTTGTCGGCGCAACGAGGGTCGGTAACGTCTGGGAGATGCAGCGAGGCGGCAACAGGGGCGCGCCGAACGACGACCTCGACCACGGCGGGACATCCGGGGAGCGGACCTGGACCCACCCCAGCGAGATGGGCCTGAAGGCCCGGGTCCACACCGACCGGCGTCGCAGCCGCGCGCTCGTCGTGGGCCTGGTCACGCTCGGAGTCGCGGTTCTTGCCGGCACCGCAGGGCTCGCCACAGCCATCTCGAACCGGGGTGGATCGGTCGATGGGGGCGCCTCACCTGCGCCTCTCTCGGGCTGTCTGGCCCTGGTCGACATGGCGGGTCCCGGTGGCTCAACCCAGATGACCGGCCTGCTCATCGGCGACGGCGACCACGTGGTCGTTGCCAGCGACGGGATCGCGCCCACGAGTCGCTTCACGGTGCGCATCGGTGGGCAGAGCACCCCGGGGCGGGTGGTCGCACACGATTCCTACCTGGACCTGGCGCTGATCGAGCTCGGCGCCCGGATCGGTTCACCACCCGAGATGACACAGGACTACTCGGTCGGCGACTCGCTCAGGGTCGTCGCTTTCGACCCGGCCGGCCATCGGCGTTCGGCACAGCTGCGGGTGGAGGGGACCTCGGATGTCTGGTCGCGCCCCGATCACACGATCGCGCAGGACGTCATGACGCTCTCGGGGAACCTCACCGGCACCGGTGTGCTCGTCGATCCGACCGGTGCGGTCGCCGGATTGGTGGTCGGAACCACCCATGAGCACGCCGTCGCCTACGACAGCGCGGCGCTGGCCTCACTTGTCGACGGACTCGCCCACGGTGGCGACACCGACCACCCGTGGATCGGGGTCCGCGCCGGTGACCCGGATCCGCGCAACAGCGGCAGCGGCACCACGGTGCTGAACGCGACGGGGAGCGCGACGGGGCAGGGCTCACACCACGGCGGAGCACATGTGCTGGGAGTGCTCGACGACTCCCCCGCGCAGGCAGCGGGCATCGCAGCCGGTGACATCATCACTGCGGTCGGTCACCACCCGGTGACCGACATGGCAGACCTCGCGAAGGCGGTCTCCGAGCACTCCGCCGGCGACACGGTCACGGTGAACGGTCTCCGCAACGGCGCGAGCGTCACCTTCTCGGTGCACATCGGGGTGTTCCCGGGCTGATCCGCGGCACCCGACGCCGTCCGCGGCCGTACCATGGGCAGGTGGACCGATCCGACGACGATCAGCCCTTCGGCGCCCCCGGCGATCCCGTTGGCGCGTTCCTGGGTCAGATGGGCGCCATGATGCGCTCCCAGGACCCGTGGGATGCGGCGGCCCAGATGGCAGCCGGGATAGCCAACGAGGGCCACAGCGAACCCAACCTGGATCCATCGGACCGCATGGCCCTCGAGAACCTCGCACGGGTGGCCGAGCTGCAGGTTGCTGCGCACACCGGCTCGGAGCTCAACCAGCCGATCAGGGTGGAGGCGATGAACCGCACCCAGTGGTCGAAGCGCTTCCTCGCGGACCAGCGGCCCCTGCTCGAGGGGCTCGCCGGATCGCTCGGGCAGGGCCTGGCCGCGCAGCTCGGCCAGCTCGACGAGCTCGACGCCGAGGAGCTGAGCGTGATCCCCGGGCTGGGCGGCATCCCTCCGGCGATGATCCAGCAGCTGATCGCGATGATGGGGCCGATGATGCTGTCGATGATGGCCGGATCCACCGCCGGTCATCTCGCTGCGAGGGCGTTCGGGCACTACGAGCTCCCGTTGCCCCGGCCCGCCGGCGAACCGCTCACGGTCGTGCTTTCCAACGTGGACGCGTTCGCGCGGGACTGGAGCCTGTCGACCGACGACATCAGGATGTGGGTGAGCCTGTCGGATGTGGCGCACCACCACGTTTTGTGCAGGCCCGGTGTCAAAGATGCACTCACCGAGTCCATCGGTGAGTACACCCGCGCGTTCTCCTCGGATCCCGAGGAGATGGAACGCCAGAGCCGGGAGCTCGGCCTCGACGAGGCCTTCACCGACATGGGCGGTGACATGGCCGCGCTCCAGAACCTGGCCGCGGATCCCGACCGCCTGCTCGGGGTCATGCAGTCGGAACGCCAGCGCGTGATCAGACCGAGGATCCACAGCGTCGTGGCGGTCGTCGAGGGCTGGGTCGACCACGTCCTCGACGAGATCGGCGCCTCACTGCTCGCGGACTACTCGATGGTCACCGAGGCGTTGCGGCGCCGCAGAGTGGAGGCAGGTCCCCAGACGCGGTTCGTGGAGAGGCTCTTCGGTCTCGAGCTCTCCCAGGACACCTTCGACCGCGGCTCCGCGTTCGTGGAGGGCGTCGTGGAGCGGGCCGATGCGACCGCTCTGGATGCCCTGTGGTCGACACCCGGCAACCTGCCCACACCGAGCGAACTGGACGCACCGGGGCTCTGGATGGCTCGTGTGGGCATCGAGGCCTGCGACGTCGACCTCGACGGTGACCTCGACATCCCCGATACGTTCGACTTCGAATAGCTACGCCGCCCGCCGTCGGTGCCCGCCGTCGGTGCCCGTAGCGGTCACCGCGGGCCTCCGGAGCCACCGGTGCCCTGTTGCCCCGGGGGCCCCTGCTGACCCCCCGACTCCTGACCCCCCGAATCC
>CAYVYG010000401.1:0-3265 GCA_964454385.1 uncultured Microthrixaceae bacterium | reverse complement strand
CGTCGAGGAACACCTCGTTGAAGTGCACCTCCCCGTTGAGCTGGCGCAGGGGCCGCACCGTGACCCCGGGGCTCTCCATGTCCAACGCGAAGAACGTGAGGCCCTTGTGCTTGGGTGCCGAAGCGTCGGTGCGGGCCAAGAGGATCGCGCGGCGCGAGAAGTGCGCCCCCGAGGACCACACCTTCTGGCCGTGGACCACCCACTCGTCACCGTCGCGCTCGGCACGGGTCGTGAGACCTGCGAGATCCGACCCGGCGTCGGGTTCGCTGAAGAGCTGGCACCAGATCTCCTCGCCGCTCAGGATCCGCGACAGGTAGCGCTCACGCTGGGCATCGGTGCCGTGGCCGATCAGCGCGGGCCCGGCCATCCCGATGCCCACGATGTTGACCGACGACGGCGAGCGCGCACGGTCGCACTCCTGGTTCCAGATGATCTGTTCGACCGGGCTGCCGCCCCTGCCCCCGTAGCACTCAGGCCAGGTGATCGCCGCCCAGCCGTTGTCGTAGAGCAGGCGCTGCCACGCCTTGGAGGCCGCGAGGGCGACCTCCCACTCGCTCGCGCTGTCGATCAGCTCGTCAGGCCGCTCGTCGGCGTGGGCGTCGAGAAAGGCCCTCGCCTCCGAACGGAACGCCGCCTCGCCAGGCGAGTCGCACAGGTCCATCGGTCAGGCTCCCGATCGGCGTCAGACGATCGTGCCGCCGTCGATGACGAGCGTCGCGCCGGTCGTGTTGGGCATCGCCGAGGCGAAGAAGGCGATCGCGTTGGCGATCTCGACCGGATCGAGCAGCGTCTTGGTGAGAGGGACCGCACGTGCGACCAGGTCCGGGTCGGCATCGTCGGGAGGGGTGAAGTTGCTGAGCAACGGGGTGAGCACCCCGCCGGGGCACACGAGGTTGACGCGCACGCCCTTTGATGCGTACTCGGCTGCGAGCGTGTTGGAGAACGCCACCACACCGCCCTTGGATGCGCTGTAGGCCGCGCCGTAGGCGTGTCCCTTCAGGCCGGCGATCGAGGCCACGTTGACGATCGCACCACCGCGCTCGATCAGCTCGGGCAGCGCAGCGCGGCACATCAGGAACGTGCCGGTGAGGTTGATCCCGATCGTTCGGTTCCACTCGTCGAGGGTCTCGTCGATCGCATGGCTGTAGTGACCAACACCGGCGACGTTCGCGAGCACGTCGAGCGAGCCGAAGTGCTCCACGGTCGACGCGACCGCGTTGTTGGCGTCGGCCTCCTCGGTGACGCTGCCCTTGATGGCGAACGCCTTGCCGCCGCGCTGGGTGATCGTGTCGACCGTCGCCTGGACACCGGCCGCGTCCAGATCGAAGCAGCTGATCCGGTAGTCGTCCTCGGCCAGGCGCAGCGCGGTCGCCTCGCCGATGCCAGACGCCGCGCCGGTGACCAGCGCCACGGGATGCCCGCCGGAGCCGGCCTTGGGATCCTTGGAATCACTCATGTTGCCTCCTTCAAGGAAGTAGAACACGTTTCAATTTTTACGATACTGTGTCGGCCCGCTGTGACGCCAACGGCAGAGCTGCAGGACGTTCTTCGGGACGACCTACGGGGCGGTCTGCGGGCAGGCCAGGTGCCGGATACGCCCGCGGTGGGACGTCCCGCACTAGCGTGCCCGGCGGAGGCAACCATGCAGGAGATGCACTGGGTCCACGACTTCTCCGAAGCGTGGGGCCGCGAGTACCCGGAGGCTGACACGTCGGGAATGCTGCTCATCGCGCGCATGGCGCGACTGAGCGTGCTGATCGACGCCCTAGCGCGCGACATCCTCGACCCCTTCAATCTGATGCAGAGCGACTACGCGGTGCTCTCGGCGCTGCGCCGAGCCGGGCCCCCCTACACGCTCGCACCGGCCGAGCTCTACACCGGCCTCGAGCGTTCCTCGGGCGGCATGACCAAGATGCTGCGGCGCCTCGAGAAGCTCGAGCTCGTCAGGCGCGTCAACAACCCCGCCGACAAGCGCAGCAAGCTCGTCCGGCTCACCTCCGCGGGCAAGAAGGTCGAAGAGGATGCTTTCGAGGCGTTCATGACCATGGCCCACGAGGTGCTCGCTCCGTTGTCCGACCTCGGAGCAATAACCGACGCCGTCGAGCGGCTGGTGAAGATCATCGAGGACCACAATCGCTCCTGAGCGAATCGGGTTCGTCATGAAGCCAGTAGTCACACGGCTGTTCCTCACGAACCCGTCCTCCTCGCGAAACGCTGCCCTGCTCACGAAACCGTTCTCCTCACGAACCGGTCTCGGCGCCGAGGATCACCCCGTCGGCGGGCCCACCCGCTCCGGTGGCCACCAAGACGGCGTCGACGGCGTCGACCTGGTTCGACGACGTCCCGCGGATCTGGCGGACCGCTTCGATCACGTTCGCCCCGTGCGAGAAGCCCTCACCCAGGAAACCTCCGTTGGTGTTGATCGCGAGCCGCCCACCGATGCGCAGCGCGTCGCCGCCATCGCAGAAGGCCGCGCCCGCTCCCTCCTCGCAGAACCCGAGGGCTTCGAGCTGCATCGGCACCAGAGGGGCGAAGCGATCATCGAGTTGCGCCACGGTGACGTCGTCGGGTCCCATCTGTGCGACCCGGAACAGCTCCCGACCCATCAGCTCCATCTCGGGCAGGCGCGAGAGCACCTCGCGGTTGTAGCTCGAGAGGTTCTCGCCCTCGGTCGAGGTGCCCTGGGCGACCGCCCTCACGTACGCCGGTGAGTCGACGAGGTCCTTCGCCCGCTCGGCGGAGCTGAGAACGATCGCGATCGCGCCGTCGACCTCGGGCGCGCAGTCGAGGCGACGCAACGGGTCGACGACCATCTCCGAGCCCAGGTAGTCGTCGATGCCGATAGGGGCGTCGAAGAAGATCGCGTGAGGATTGGCCGCTGCGTGCTCGCTGCACACCACCGGCACCCAGCCGACCTGTTTGGAGTCGATGCCGTGGTCCTCGTAGTAGCGGCGCACCGCCATGCCGATCGAACCAGCCGGTGTGAGCAGGCCGAAGGGTGCGTAGAAGTCGTAGCGGATCATGTCGAGCGACTCGTCCTTGGTCTCCTTCGCCGCCCGGAAGTCCGAGCCCGCCCGCTTGCCCGAGCCGTTGTTGGCCGAGCGGAAGTAGACCACGTGGTTGGCGGTGCCCGAGGCGATCGCGGTGACCGCGTTGACCAGCGGGCTGGTGCCCCAGTGGGAGTCGCTCGAGTAGCTGAGGGTCTCCATGCCGAGGGCCTTCTGGAGGTACATCGCGTCGATGCCGTCGACGACGTCCTTGACCA
>CAYVYG010000400.1:0-3269 GCA_964454385.1 uncultured Microthrixaceae bacterium | reverse complement strand
ATGCTCAAGTCGAAGCTCACCGGCGAGGGCGTCAACATGATGCAGTGCGAGGGCACAGGTGAGCTGTTCCTCGCGGACATGGCATCGGAGATCCAGATCTTCTACCTCGACAACGACACGGTGTCGATCAACGGCGGCAACGTGCTGGCCTTCTCGGCCTCGATCGACTGGGACATCAAGCGGGTCAACGCCGGTAAGGCATCGATGATGGCCGGCGGCATGTTCAACGTGGAGCTGCGCGGAACCGGATACGTAGCGGTGACCACCAAGGGAGAGCCGGTCGCGCTCGATGTCTCGGGAGCACCCACCTTTGCGGACGCCCAGGCGGTTGTGCTGTGGACCTCCGGGGTGTCGATGGATATCCGCGTCGACACCGGCGGGCTCAAGTCGATGTTGCGTGGCGGCACCGGCGAGCTGATCCAGATGGCCTTCGGCGGCCAGGGCCACGTCTTGGTCCAGCCTGCCGAGAGCATCGTGGAGGGCGGCCACCAGAAGCAACAGCAGCAATCAGGTGGCGGGGGACTCATGGGCAACCTCATGGGTGGCTGACTCATGGGTGGCTGACTCATGGGTGGGCGACTCATGGGAGGGTCGCGCTCGCGCTCGAGGTGAGCGCAGCGGGGTGGTGATTCGGACCTTGCTCAACTCGTGCCGGGAAGTGCCGATGTTGGGAAGGTATGGCGAGACCCCGCGCGACATCACGGTCCGGTCATCTGACAGCCCGGTTCACTGCGACAGGCCTGTTCGCTGCCACGGTGCTGCTCGCAGGTATCTCGTCGCCAACCGTTGCCGCAGCATCCCAGCGGCTACCGGCACCTTCGGACGCTGTCGGGACACTCGAGCGCTCAGTGGTTGCCCGCACCGGCAGCGGCGACCCGGAGGGCTCTGGCCCAGAAGTCGATCCGACGGCCGAGGTTCGCAGCGCGTCGAGTGAGCGCGACGTGGTCGAAGCATCGGTGGCGTCGCTGCAGACCGACCGCGCGGCGGTGCGTTCGCGCCTCGCCGAGGCGAGAGCAGCACGGAACCACCAGTTCGACCGTTGGGCGCTTACCCACCTGGCGGCCGGACAGGCCCGAGAGCAGAGCCAGCGGCTCGCCGCCGCCGCACAGCAGGCCCGCCAGCACGTCGTGATCGCCCACGATCGGGTCGTCGACTACGCGGTGAGAGCGTTCATGAGTCCGCCGGCGATGGAATCGATGGCGGTGCTGGCGGTAGGCGACGCGGAGCGGGCATCGCGTGCTCACGACCTGATCTCGGTCACAGCGGATGACCAGAGCCGGGTCGTCGAGGAGCTGTCCGACGCCGAACGGGCTGCTGGGCGGGCTGCGGAGAAGGCCGAGTCCGCCGCCGCCGAAGCCGATGAGCTCGAGACGACCCACAAGGCGGAGCTCGAAGCACTCGAGTCCTCCGTTCGCGCCCAGCAGCGACTCGCGGCACAGATCGACCAGCGTCTCGACAGTGCCATGGCCGAGGTCGCTGCCCTGAGGGAGGTGGACGAGCAGGCCGCGCGGGAGCTCGAGGCCGAGGAGCGGTCCTTGGCCGAGGACTCCAGGGGTGCTCAGGGTGATCCCGGATCAGCGTCGATGCCGAGCGGCTCCGGGCGGTCTTCTGGTGCCAGCGGTCCGCAGCAGTCGTCGGCCTCCTCGCCTCCCACGACCGCGAAGCCGAAGCCGCCCAGGCCCAGGCCGACCGGTCCTCCGCCTCCGCCTCCGTCGGGGGTGGT
Organism: uncultured Microthrixaceae bacterium; assembly: GCA_964454385.1. Taxonomy (GTDB): domain Bacteria; phylum Actinomycetota; class Acidimicrobiia; order Acidimicrobiales; family Microtrichaceae; genus JAMLGJ01. Next base: position 1,546 of record CAYVYG010000400.1, on the reverse strand, counting down.
CACCTGGAACGATGTGACAAGGGTGGGAACCTTCTGGGTGCACCGCAGCATCGCCTCGAACGTGCAGGGTCTGCTGTCGGCCGCGAGCGCCGCGGGATTCAACCTCACAGGTGGCGGGTTCCGCGACCCCCAGGAGCAGATCAGCCTGCGCCAGGCACATTGCGGACCGACCTACTACGACATCTACCAGAAGCCCGCGTCGCAGTGCAGTCCACCCACTGCCATCCCGGGTCGGTCCATGCACGAGCAGGGCAAGGCCCTCGACATCAAGTCCGGTGGGGCGTTGATCACCTCACGGTCGAACCCCGCGTTCGTCTGGCTGGCGGACAACGCATCCCGCTACGGCTTGTACAACCTTCCCTCGGAGCCTTGGCACTGGTCGACCAACGGGACATGACCCCGTTGTGAGTCCCGTTCTGTCCTGCGAGCATCCCCGATCACGGGGATCGTGGCAGGACAGAACCCGGGGTGTGGGAGAACTTCTGCGTCAGTTCCGCATGCGGGCGAACAGGCGCAACATCTCGATGTAGATCCACACCAGGGTGACCATGAGACCGAACGCGCCGTACCACTCCATGTACGACGGCAGCCCGGCCTCTGCGCCCTTTTCGATGAAATCGAAGTCCAACAGCAGGTTGAACGCCGCGACCCCGACGATCACGAGGCTGAGCACGATCCCGAAGGCGCCCCCGTCGGTGCCGTACACGAAGCCCATGTCGACTCCGAAGATCGAGGCGATGAACGCCACCCCGTACATGATCAGGATGCCGAAGGTGGCTCCCACGATCGCCTTGGTCATTCGTGGGGTGACCCGCAGTATCCGAAGCCCGTAGAGGGCGAGCATCGTGATGAACACGCCTGCGGTGCCGAGGATCGCCTGGATGACGATGCCGTTGAACTGTGCGTCGTAGAGATGGGAGATGGCGCCGAGGACGAAGCCCTCCAGCGCGGCGTAGCCGATGCCGGTGAACCGGGCGAGCTTGGGCTTGAACGCGGTGAGGATCGCGAGCCCGAGAGCCGCGAACAGCGCCACGAACAACAGCACCGGCTGATCGAGGCTCGCGGTCACCGTCGGCTCGCCCGGAAGCGGGTTGAGAACCGGTGTCTCGGTGACCGTCGACCAGCCGTAGACGCCCACGGCGGCCGCCACGACCAGCAACAACAGGGTCGCCCAGGCGGTACCGCCGATGGTCATCGCACGGCCGTGAGTGATGACTGGACCCGTGGGCGCGTGGGTGCTCAGGTTCGCGTCCATTGCCCCGGTCGCCATCCCGTGACCGGCCTGGGAGCGTTCCCACTCCTGGGCCGGTGTCGGACGGGTCGTAGTGGCGGTGCCACCGCCGTAGTTGGCCGGGTCGAAGGCCTTGTCGGTGAGGATGGGGTTGCGGGACATGGTTGCGTCCTTGGGTCGGAGCTGCGCGGTGCGGTCCGCGCTCGGGGACCCCGATTGTACCTCTGTGGTGGTTCTCCAGGGGTTTCAGGGACCCGGCGACACCGGCGGGCCGAGCAGATGAGTCGATGCGGATGTGCCGCGCCGCGATCCTCA
>CAYVYG010000399.1:0-3270 GCA_964454385.1 uncultured Microthrixaceae bacterium | reverse complement strand
CCTCGTCGTCGTCGAGGTCGCGCCAGGCGAGCATGTGCACGGTGCGGATCCCGGCCCGGTCTGCCAGCTCGGCTATTCGCGCACGCACCGATTCGTCTGCCACAGGGGTGTTCAACAAGGCCCATATGCTATTGGCTGCGTCCCGGGCATCCGAGAACCCGACCGGCCCGCGAGAGGACCTGACTGTGAGACTGACCGGAGAGAGACCAGTGCAGGGCGCCACACCCGACTCGCTGCTCGCGCTGCACGCTGCCGGCTACCGCGAGGTCGGCGAACGTGCCGGCACGGGCCGCTTCCTCGATGTTGGTTGCGGCCTGGGTGACGAGAGCGTCGGGTTCAGCGCACCGGACCGCTTCGTGGTGGGCGTCGACTACGACCCCGAGACCGCGGTGCAGGCCGTGTCGGTCCACGGTCCGGCCGGGCTGCGCACCGAGTGCGCGGACGGCACCAGGCTCGGCCTCCGCGACGAGGCCTTCGACAACGTCTGCTCGTCGCATCTGATCGAGCACTTCAGCGACCCGGCACCACACGTGGCCGAGGTCGCGCGGGTGCTGTCCCCCGAGGGCACGGCGTTCTTCCTGACCCCCAACGAACCCGCGGATTTCGAGAACCCCTACCACGTCCACCTGTTCACCCCGCAGAGCCTGCGCTCGATGCTCGAGCGCTACTTCGCGGAAGTCGAGATCCTCGGGCTCGAAGGCAACGAGGCGGTGCGCGCCGATTTCGCGAAGCGGCGCGCGATGGCCGAGAAGCTGCTGCGCCTCGACCCGCTCGGGCTGCGCCACCGCCTCCCGCGGCGGGCCTTCGTCTGGCTCCACGCCACCGGCAGACGCGTGGCCTACCGGTTCACCAACACCGACCAGACCGGAGGCGCCTCGGGGATCACCGAGGCCGACCTGTTCACCGGCCCGGAGTCCGGGATCACGGATGAGACACTGGTCCTGTTCGCGGTTTGCCGCAAGCCCCTGACCTGATCCGGCCCACCACCGGGTCGACAACCAGCAGGGCCACTGCGGCGAGGGTCCACGCGTGGGTCACCTCGAAGAGGTTCATCCAGTTGAAGTCGACCACGTAGGAGCCGCGGATCTGCTTCGCGATGACGTAACCTGCCGCGGCCGCGAAGAGGGCTGTGCCGAGCACCCTCAGCACCACACGTCCCCTGGGTAGGACCAGTGCAGCGAAGGTGACAGCGCCCACGCCGATCGCCACCGCCCAGCCCGCGGCGAGGAAGGTCACCAGCGCAACGACCGACGCCGCGATTGCGGCGCGCAACGGCGCAACCGGGGGGGATTCGACCGCGAACGGTTCCACCGCAGTGACGGTCACCTCGCGCACGCGCCCGGCGGACGGGTCTCCGGCGAGCCACCTGACAGGCCGTACCAGCAACGCCACACAGACGAGCACCCCGATGACCGACAGTGCGAGCGCGATCCAGACCATCCGCTGGGGGGCGAAGGTCATCGTGATCCGGGCGTCGGGGCCGACCTCCGCCGGGTCCACCCGCCATCCGTTCGCGTAGCCGTTGACCAGCACCGGTTCACCCAGATCGACCGATTCACCGGCCGGGTCCTCGAGGGTTGCATGGAACCCGGGGCTGTAGGACTGGCCGAGCACCACCCAGTAGGGTTCCTCGGCGCCGTCGACGTTCATCTCCCAGCGCAGTTGGCCGGGACGTCTCACCCGGTCGGTGGGTGGGGCAGGGGCGGGCTCCGGGCCGTTTGCGAGGGTGTCGCGACCGGGTTCGCCCCCCGGTGCAGATGAGAACGCCAGCCGGTCCACGTCGAACCCGCTCAGCGACCCGGCGGTGGTCTGCACCCGGGTCCGACCCGAGGGCAGCTCCACCGGTTCGCAGCCGGCCAGGTCCATCAGGGAGCCCTCCAGGACATCACCGACGGTACCGTCGATCCTCGCGGGTACCGGGGATCCGTCGGCGGTGACCAGGTCGTCACGGCAGCGGTCATCGATCGCGGTGCCCGGGGCCGGCACTCGGGCCTGCACCGGGAGCCCCAGCTCTGCGATCGCGACCGGCAACACAGTGGTGGAACCACCGAACCAGTCGATCGAGTTCGCCTCCTCGACGTCCTCGACGCTGAAGGCCAAACCGGTGACATCCCGGGCCTCGAAGGGGAGGGTCACGGTGGCGGTGCCGGAACGGTCTTTGCGTTCACCGATACCGATCGGCGGAACCTCGATGCGCTGCGGTTCACCTCCGTCCGCGCTGATCTGCACGACCGTGGGCACCGAGTGCAGTCCGTCGCGCCTCACCGTCAGCTCGATGCCGTCGATGTCGAAGGGCTCGGTTGCGGTGACCTCCAGGGTGTGTCCGGTGGGCGAGTTGATCGGTGTCTGCCAGGCGGTGGACGGGTCACCGTCGATCGCGCTGGTGGCCCGCGAACGCAGGTCACCGGGGAGCCGCACGTCCGCGGTGGCCCTGGCGCCCCGCACCCCGATGAGGTCGTCGACGAACTCGTCGGTCGACAGCGTCGACGCACGCGCCGAGCCGTAGACCGTGTAGGAGCGTGCCACGGGGTTCTCCACGATCCTGCGCATGAGCTGTTCCTCGTCGCTCACCACGACCTCCGAGGGGTTGGCAGCCCTCCTCGTGAACAGCCAGGTCATCGGATGCGCCAACGAGTCCTCGCCGGCCGCCGCGAGCAGGTCGGTCGGGGGGCGGATCCACTCGGTGACAGGGTCGACCCCAGGGATGGTCACCTCGGCGATACCGACATCCGACACTCCCAGGTAGCGGTCCATGCGGGGCAGGTTCGTGTCGGTGATCCTGATCCGAAGCTGCGAGAAGGACCGTTCGTCGAAGCTGATCGTCTGTCCTGGGTAGCCACCACGCGAGGCATCGGCGAGCGCGACCTCGATCGGTTCGCCCCCGTCGAAGGTGAGCTCAACCCCGGTGATCCAACGGTTGCCCTGCCGCTGGCTCTGCAGCAGGTTGATCGCGCCGGTCGTCACCGGCCGGTGGAGGTCGATCTGGAGGTACTCGCCCCTCGGCTCATCGAAGGCCCCGACTCGCCAGGCCGTGGACGGGTCGCCGTCGAAGGCCCGCACCGCCCGGTCAGCGGGTGTGTAGGACACCGGGTTGCCATACGCCGAGGCGTATACGGTCGCGCCCCCCACCTGTTCGCTCACGGTGAACGAGTCGTCGCCCGCTCCGGGGAACTTCTCGAGTCGGTTGTCCGCGGGGTCCACCTCGAGGGGGGTCTCGGCTGCGAGCTCCGTGTAGCCGTCGTCCTCACGCACCGAACCCCAGCGTCGTGC
>CAYVYG010000398.1:0-3278 GCA_964454385.1 uncultured Microthrixaceae bacterium | reverse complement strand
CCACCAGAGGCGACCGTCGCAGACGGGGGTCCGATCGTGGTGGGAATGATCAACCAGGAGAACACCCCTGTGGGCTCGTATCCGGAGCTGTCCAAGGCGGCGAACGCGGCGTTCGAGTTCATCAACAGCCAACTTGGTGGGGTGGACGGTCGTCCGCTGGAGCTGCAGGTCTGCAACACGAACTTCTCAGCGGAGGGTTCGGCTTCATGCGGCCAGCAGTTCGTCGAGCAGGGGACCCCGGCCGTGCTCGGTGGGATCGACGTCTTCGGCGACGGCATCGAGGTTCTCGACGACAACGGCATCCCCTTCGTCGGTGGCATCCCGATCAGCACGTCGTCGGTGAAGAGCCCCAACTCGTTCCAGTGGAGCGGAGGTAGCTGGGGCGCGACGGTCGCGTTCGCCGACCACGCCGCCAACGAGCTGCACGCGAAGAAGGTCTCGATCGTCTACGGGGAGTTCGGCTCGATCACCCAGAGCGCCGAGTACGCGCAGACGGTTCTCGAACGAGCCGGCGTCCAGACCCAGCTCGTGCCGCATCCGATCACAGCGACCGACCTCAGCTCACCGGTGCAGGCCGCCCAGAGCAGCGAGCCCGATGCCATCTTCGTCCTCGAGGCCGACACCGGTTGCACCGCCGGCTACGAGAGCGTCCGGACCCTCGGGGTGACCGCGCAGCGCTACTTCACCGGCGCGTGTGTCTCGCCGACGATCCGTGCATCGGTGGATCCGGCTGCGGTGGATGGCACGATCTTCAACGTCGAGGGACCGATCTCGACCGATGAGGACAACCCCGACATCGATCTGTACAACGCGGTGATCGGGCAGTACGGCGACGGTGTCGATGCACAGGGAGCCGCGACCGTCACATTCCGTTCGGCGATGAACCTCTACGCGATCCTCTCGGGTCTGGGAGCCGACGGCGTGACCGGCGAAGCGGTGATCGACGCGCTGTCGTCACAGCGGGACACGCCGAGCTTCATGGGACACGACTACACCTGCGACGGCGAGCAGTTCGAGGGGTTGCCCGCCATGTGTTCCCCCCAACAGATACTCGGTCGGGTGGAAGGTGATGACCTGGTGCAGATCTCCGACTGGATCGACGTCGGCGCCATCTACGGGGGATAGGCGTCATCAGCACCTACACGGGCTTCGCGCTCGCAGGGCTCGGCGGGGGAGCGGTCGTCGCCGCGCTGGCGCTAGGGCTGGTCCTCACCTACCGGTCCTCGGGGGTGGTCAACTTCGCGCACGCCGCGATGGGCATGTACGTCGCCTACGCGTTCTTCGAGTTCCGTGCGACCGGTGACCTGGTGCTGCCGATCCTGGGTCTGCCCGCCAGGGTCCACCTGCTCGCGAGGCCGACGCTCGCCACCGGGCTCGTCGTGGCGATCCTGCTCGCAGCACTGGTCGGCGTCGTGGTCCACCTGGTGGTGTTCCGGCCACTGCGTGACTCCCCGGCGCTGGCACGCGTGGTGGCATCGCTCGGCCTGCTGTTGTACCTCCAGGAGATGGTCCGGCTGCGGTTCCCCGTGGCGGGCGCGGGAATGTCGCAGCGTCGAGGGGTCCTTCCAGAGGACCCTGTCCGCCTGGCCGGGACCGCGGTCAGCCAGAACCGCCTCCTGTTGGCGGCGATGGTCGTCGCGGTGACCGTCGGGCTGTCGGCGCTGTACCGGTTCACCAGGTTCGGTCTCGCCACAAGGGCTGCGGCTTCCAACGAGAAGGGCGCTCTGCTGCTGGGCATCTCACCCGATTCGCTTGGGGCGGTCAACTGGGCCCTCGCTGCAGTGCTCGCGGGCATCGCGGTGATCCTCATCGAGCCGATCTCGGGTCTCGATCCGACCACCACACCGCTGCTGGTGGTGCCGGCGCTGGCAGCAGCGCTGCTCGGACGGTTGAGCTCGTTCGGCGTCGCAGCCGCGGCCGGCATCGGCATCGGTGTGGTGCAGTCGCTGATCCTCGGCTACGCGGTGCGACCCGAGACGACCTGGATCCCGGACTGGTTGCCCACAACCGGCATCCAACAGGCGGTCCCGGTCGCGCTGATCGTCGGTGCTCTCATCTGGGGTGGGGCGTCGTTGCCCGATCGCTCGGTGATCCTCGAGCGCAGGATGCCCTCGTCTCCGACCCCGAGACACGTGGCGACATGGACCGTCGGGCTGTGCACGGTCGTCACCGTTGGTTTGCTCACCCTGTCGGCGGGCTACCGCCAGGCGATCATCGTGTCGATGACCTTCGTGCTTCTCGCGCTGTCGGTGGTGGTGATCACCGGCTATGTCGGTCAGATCTCGCTCGCGCAGCTCGCGTTCGCTGGCGTGTCCGGGTTCGCGGCGATCCGCCTCGACGAACACGGTGTGCCGTTCCTGTTGGCAGCGCTGCTGGCGGCCGGCGTCTCGGCGGCGCTCGGGGTGCTGGTCGCGATCCCCGCGACGCGCGTTCGGGGCATGACCCTCGCGGTCACGACCCTGGCGGTGGCGGTCGCTGTAGAACAGCTCGTGATCGCGAGCCCCTCGCTGTCGGGTGGGCCTGCGGGCAGCTCCGCCCCGAGACCCGCCCTGGGCGGCCTCGACCTCGGCATCAGCGCCCGGGGAGCCGAGAACTTCCGCGTGCAGTTCGGGTTGTTCGTGCTGGTGGTGGTCGCGCTTTGCTGCGCAGCGGTAGCGAACCTGCGCCGGGGCGGAACCGGTCTGCGCTGGCTCGCGGTCCGCTCCAACGAGCGCGCAGCGGCGGCCGCAGGGATCGACGTGGCGCGCACCAAGCTCGGTGCCTTCGCGCTGTCGTCGTTCCTGGCGGGGTTGACCGGCGTGCTCATGGCCTACTCGGCGGTGACGCTCTCGCCGACCTCGTTCATGGTCATCGGCGCGCTCGTCGCGCTCGCGCTCACCTACCTCGGCGGCATCGCCAGCATCAGCGGTGCGCTGATCGCAGGCCTGCTCGCGCAGGCCGGTTTGCTCACCACGCTGTTCGCGGATCTCTCCGGTGGGGACGTCGGACGCTACGTGCTGGCGATCAGTGGTGTGGCTCTCATGCTCACCGCCGTTCTGGCGCCCGATGGCCTGAGCGGCCTCGCGCGCTCATCGGTGGCGCGTTCGCGCCGGACGTCGCGACGCCGGACCCGCGCGGAGGTGCCCGCGACGTGAACGGGACCGGTTCGCCCCAACAGGACCCGACCTGTCTCGAGGTGTCGGAGCTGACGGTCCACCACGGGGGAGTGGCCGCGCTCCACGACGTGTCGCTGCGGGTCCGCGAAGGTGAGATGGCCGGGCTCATCGGCCCCAACGGTG
>CAYVYG010000397.1:0-3287 GCA_964454385.1 uncultured Microthrixaceae bacterium | reverse complement strand
TCGCGGCCGAGATCCGCGAGATGAGCGTGGACTTGCCGGCGTTGGGGAAGCCGACGAGGGCGACGTCTGCCAACAGCTTGACCTCGAGCACCAACCACTGCTCCTGGCCGTGCTCGCCCTGCTCCGCGAAGGCCGGCGCCCGGCGGGAGTTCGAGAGGAACCGGGCGTTGCCGTGACCACCCCTGCCACCTTCGGCTGCCAGCCATCGATCACCCGCGCGCGGCAGGTCCGCGAGCACCCTGCCCTGTTGATCCGAGATCTGGGTGCCGACGGGGACGTCGATCTCGAGATCGCCACCGCCGCGGCCGTGGCGGCGACGACCCGAACCGTGGGTTCCCGACTCGGCACGCCGGTGGGGATGGTCACGGAACGCGATCAACGATGCCGTGTTGGTGTCGGCGACCAACCACACGTCGCCGCCCTTGCCGCCGTCACCTCCATCGGGTCCGCCCATGGGTGTGTGCGCCTCGCGACGGAACGAGACGGCGCCGGCGCCGCCATCTCCCCCACGCACGTTCAATCCGCATTCGTCGACGAACTCCGACACCCCCCAAGGATACGGGCCGACGATCCCAGCACCCGAACGACCCGACGACCTGTGGCTGTCACAGGGCGTCTCTATGGTTGGAGCCATGCAGGACCGCGCGACCTCCGAGGAGCAGATCACCTCGCAGGAGCACGTCCCGATTGGGGAGCGCGTGCCCTCGCGGGATCACACCGAGGCCCCATCGGGGCGATCACAGCGATGGGCCACCACGATGAGTGGGCACCGTGGGCCGCCTCACACCACCGCGACCGCGGTTCGCCACGCCCATGCCGGGGGCGCCAACGGGCTGGCGGCTCGTCGCGCCGGCCGTGAAGCCCGCGAGGAGCTCGAGGACGCGATCCTGGCCCACGGCGCCACGCGCGCCGTGGGCGCAGGGGACCGCTCGCGACCCGAGGAGGCCGACCCGGTTCGGACCTGCTTCGAGCGCGACCGCGACCGGATCCTGCACTCGAGCGCCTTCCGCCGACTGGCCGGAAAGACACAGGTCTTCGTGCACCCCGAGGACCATCAGCGGACCCGCCTCACCCACGCGCTCGAGGTTGCACAGGTCGCAACTGCGATCGCAGCAGCGGTGGGAGCCAACGTCGCGCTGACCGAGGCGATCGCGCTCGGTCACGACTGCGGGCACGGACCGGGCGGTCACGCCTCGGAGGACGCCTTCTCACCGTACGTCGAGGGTGGGTACGACCACGCCGTGTGGGGGGCGGACGTGACCCTCGCGCAGCTCAACCTCTGCGCCGAGACACTCGATGGCATCCGCAACCACTCCTGGTCGAGGCCGCGCCCGGCGACGCCCGAGGGCGAGATCGTGTCGTGGGCCGACCGCATCGCGTACGTCTGCCACGACATGGAGGACGCGGTCGACGTGGGCATCGTGACCGAGCAGATGCTGCCGCCGGTCGTGCGCGAACGCTGCGGACAGCGACGCAGCCAGCGGCTCGGGTCGTTCATAGGGGGTGTCATCGAGGCGACCCGCGACGCAGGTGAGATCTCCATGACCGAGCCGTTGGCGGAAGCTCTGGCGGAGTTCCGTGCCTTCAACTACGACCACATCTACATGCGGCCGGCGTCGGTGCGACAGTCACAGACGGTGATAAGGGTGCTGCAGGCGCTGGTCGAGCACTACGCGGACCGGCCGAACTCAGTTGTCCCCCACGACTCCGACGCGCACCGCAGCGCATCGGGCGTTCCGGGCTCCGCCGGCCAGACGCCCGCCGGCCCGACACCCGCCGGCCAGACGCCCGCAGGCCCGACGCCAGGCAGTCCGACCCCCGGCAACATCGTCCCCGGCAGTGCAGCCGCGTACCGCCTGGCGGTCACCTGGGTCGGCGGGATGACCGACCGCTACGCCTTCGACCGGGCACGGACCGAGCTCGGTTGGCGCAGCGCGAATCTTCCCCGTGGGATCTGACCGTCGGTCCGCCGGGTGTTCAGCCGACAGGGTGTTCAGGCGGACAGGACATCCGGCGGACAGGGTGTTCAGCCGGCAGGCGTCTCGATGCTGACGACCTTGCGGTTGCGACTGGAGCCGTAGCGGACCCTGCCGTCCGAGAGCGCGAAGAGCGTGTCATCGTTGCCCTTGCCCACGTTCGCACCCGGGTGGATGCGGGTGCCGCGCTGGCGCACCAGGATCGATCCAGCGGTCACCTCGCCGCCGTCGTAGACCTTCACCCCGAGTCGCTTCGACTGGGAGTCACGTCCGTTGCGTGTGGAGCCGCCGCCCTTCGTCTTCGACATCTTCGCCTACCTCGATCGCTGTCGTTCCGCAGATCCGCTCAACCTGCGCTGATGCCGGTTATCTCGATCGTCGAGTAACCCTGACGGTGTCCCCAACGCCGACGCTGGTTCGACTTGTTCTTGTAGGTGAACCCGTGGATCTTCGGCCCACGGCCCTCGTCGATCACCTTCGCCGACACCTTCGCGGATGACACCCCCTGCCCCGCCACCACGTTGTCGCCGTCGACCACCATCAGCGGCTCGAGCTGCACCTCGGTGTCAGGGGAACCCACGCGCTCGACGCGCAGGCGCTGGCCCTGTTCCACCCGATACTGCTTGCCACCGGTTCGCACCACTGCGTACATAGGGGGAAGATCCTACCCGCGCAGCAGGCCCTCTGGCACATCGAGGCCCCGGCCGTCGCAGTCCTCGCACACCGACGCGACCGATTCCAACAGCCCCTCACCGATGCGCTTGCGGGTCATCTCGACCAGGCCGAGCTCCGATATCGGGAACACCTGGGTGCGGGTCTTGTCACGAGCGAGCGCATCCTTGAGCCGGCGGACCACCTGGTCACGGTTCGCCTTGATCTCCATGTCGACGAAGTCGATGACGATGATCCCGCCGATGTCGCGCAGGCGCAGTTGGTGTGCGATCTCGTCCGCGGCTTCCAGGTTGTTGTCGAGCACCGTCTCCTCGAGACTGGAGGATCCGACGTTCTTGCCGGTGTTCACGTCGATGACGGTCAGCGCCTCGGTCGACTCGACTATCAGCGAACCCCCCGACGGCAGCCAGACCTTGCGGTCGAGGGCCTTCGCCAGCTGCTCGGAGACGTGGTAGCGCTCGAACATCGGAAGAGGATCAGTCGTGTTGTCATAGAGCGAGACACGGTCGGCCAGCGCCGGCGCCACCGTCTCGGCATACGAACGGATCTCGGCGTGCAGCTCCGCATCGTCGATCATCACGCTGCGGAAGTCCGAGTTGAACTCCTCGCGGATCATGCGCACCGCCATGTTCGGCTCCC
>CAYVYG010000396.1:0-3298 GCA_964454385.1 uncultured Microthrixaceae bacterium | reverse complement strand
ATGCGCTCAGCCGGTGCCTGAACCCCTCTGGAGAGGCGGTTCTCAGCCCGGCTCCAAGCCTCGACGCTCGGCCAGTTGCGTCCCCTAGAATCCTGCCATGGACTCCGGGTCGACTCGGGCAGCCCGGCCTGAGAGCGTCGAGTCGCCCTGGCGTCACACCTTCGCTGCTCTGCTCGGCTTCTTCGCCTTGCTCTACGTCTGGAGGATGTCCGGGGTCGCCCGCATCAGCGGAGTGAGCGACCACCTCAGCAACTTCTACCTGACCGGGGCCGCTGTCACGCTGGTCGGCGGGCCGAACGCGTGGACCGACGAGCCAGCGCGTCGGCGCGCGTACGTCGTTGCCGCCGCCCTCATCCTGGTGAATCTCTCGGCCGAGGTCGTGCTGCTCTTCGGTAACCTGGACAACCTGGACGAGCCGGTGAACTCGGCCCTCGGCGACGTCAACACGAGCGATCCCCTCGACGCGCTGTCGGGGTGCCTGGGGGCCCTGTTCGTCGCTGCGCTCATCATGGTGTCGAAGAGGGCCCGACCGGCTCGATCCAACGACGAGTAGGGCGGCAAGTGACTCGCACATAGCTGCTTTGCGCGAACGACGGTGCTGAGCCGGCGCCTGCGCGCACGTTCGCAGCGGTTACCTGGCGATGGCACGCTGGCGCAGCCAGTGGTCCGCTAGCACCAGCAGGACTCCGGCCTCGACCATGGGGACCGCCCGGGGCAGGACGCAGGGGTCGTGGCGGCCCTTCGCCTCGAGCACGGCCGGCTCCCCGCTGCGCGTGACGGTCCGTTGCGGCGACGCGATCGTCGCAGTCGGCTTGAACGCAGCGCGCAGGACGATCGTCTCCCCGTTGGAGATCCCGCCCTGGATGCCGCCCGAGTGGTTGGTTGTCGTGCGGGGCCGGCCATCGGGGCCGGGCTCGAAGGCGTCGTTGTGCTCCGAGCCCGTCATGGTCGTGGCCGCGAAGCCCGATCCCACCTCGAATCCCCTGGTCGCGGGCAGAGACATGATGGCGCTGGCGAGGTCGGCTTCCAGCTTGTCGAAAACCGGCTCTCCGAGCCCGGCCGGAACGTTGCGCGCCACGCAGGTCACGATCCCGCCGAGCGAGTCCCCATCGCGGCGGGCGCGTTCGATCGCCTCGGTGATCCGCTCCGCTGCCTCGGGGTCAGGACAGCGCGTGGGGTTCGCCTCGACGGCATCGTGAGCTACCTGCGCCGGGTCGACGTCTGCTTCGATGCCGTGGACGCTCTGCACCCAGGCCAGCACCTCGATCCCGCATCGCTGCGTCAGCAGCTTGCGGGCGACGGCGCCGGCCGCGACCCGGCCGATCGTCTCGCGCGCCGATGCACGCCCCCCTCCGGAGATCGCTCGGGTGCCGAATTTGGCCTCGGTGCTCCAATCGGCGTGCGACGGCCGGTAGAGCTCTGCCATGTGGTCATATGCACCCGGCCGCTGGTCCCGGTTGCGCACCAGCATCGCGATGGGCGAACCGATCGTGTGGCCCTCGTGGACACCCGAGACGATCTCGACCCGATCGGCTTCGTCGCGCTGGGTGACCAGCCGGCTCTGACCGGGCCTCCGCCGATCGAGGTCGGGCTGGATGTCCGACTCGTCCAGTTCGAGCAGCGCAGGGCAGCCGTCGACGACGCAACCGACCGCACCGCCGTGGGACTCGCCGAAGGTGGTGACGCGGAACAGCACACCGGTCGTGGACGCCATGGCCTCAGTATGGCGTGTGGCCGCGACGACCGGCGCGACGGGAGCCATCCGGCGCCGGTCAGTACGTGGTTGCGCTCATCGCCCCGAAGAACAGCACGAGCCACAGCACCGCGAAGGCGACCTGGATGATGCCGATGATCGTCCCGACGATCCCGAGGATGCGGCCCACCTTCGCTGTCGAGGGCTCGGGCCATCCTGCGCCCTCCGAGCGTCGGCGAAGGTCGTTTCCCTTGATCCAGGCGTAGATGCCGATCGGTCCGCACAGGACCAGCGAGAGGATGCCGGTGACCAGGATCGGCGTGCTCTCGGAGTCGTAGGGGTTCACCGCCGCCGCTGGGGTCTGGTATGGCCGGGCCGGTTGCTGCTGGCCCCAGGTCGCCTGCTGGGTCTGCTGCCCCCAGCTCGACTGCTGGGGCTGTTGTCCCCACGTTGGTTGCTGAGCCTGCGGAGGGTGCTGCCCCCAGCCCGGTTGTGCCGGTTGTTGGCCCCAGGTCGAGGGGATCGGGCGTGTGGGCGGTCCGTTCGGATCCCCGCTGGGTTCGCCCCAGGGGGATGATCCGTGTTCATCGGGCGGCGGCGGGTTCATCACGGGAGTATGTCCGAATCCCGGTCCTTCCACCAGCTATCGAGCCGATCACTTCGCGCGCGCCGTGAGGGCCGGGGCGGCCGGCTGGCGAACTGTAGAACATGTGTTCGTGTCGACTTGCGCCCTCGGCTAGTGTTGCGAGCTGATGGCAGCCGCACGCCCGGGTGCAGCGCGCGACGACCGGATCGTCATCCGTGGCGCGCGCGAGCACAACCTCCACGACATCGACCTCGACCTGCCCCGTGACCGCCTGATCGTGTTCACGGGGCTGTCCGGATCGGGCAAGTCGTCGCTCGCGTTCGACACGATCTACGCCGAGGGTCAGCGCCGCTACGTCGAGTCGTTGTCCGCCTATGCGCGGCAGTTCCTGGGTCAGATGGACAAGCCAGACGTGGATGTCATCGAGGGTCTTTCCCCTGCGATATCCATCGACCAGAAGTCCGCTTCCCGCAACCCGCGCTCGACGGTGGGAACAGTGACCGAGGTCTATGACTACCTGCGGTTGTTGTTCGCTCGCGTCGGGATCCCGCACGACCCCGAGACCGGAGAGCGACTGGTGCGCCAGACGCCCCAGCAGATCGTCGACCGCATCATGCAGATGCCCGAGGGCACCCGGTTCCAGGTCCTCGCACCGGTTGTCCGTGGGCGCAAGGGAACCTACGAGCAGCTCCTCGCCGACCTCGCGTCGGCGGGATACGCCAGGGTCCGCGTCGACGGTGAGATCCACGACCTGCCGGCCGAGGTGGACCTCGCACGGTACGAGGTCCACCACATCGAGGTGGTGATCGACCGCCTGGTGCTGCGCGATGGCATCGAGCGGCGCCTGACGGACTCGATGGAGACCGCTTTGAACCTGGCCGAGGGTGTGGCCCAGGTCGAGATCGTGCCCCGTACGCAGGACGACGGGGAACCCGAGTTGCTCACGTTCTCCGAGAGCCTGTCGCGGCTCTCGGACGGCAAGAGCTTCGAGGAGCTGGCTCCCCGCAACTTCTCGTTCA
>CAYVYG010000395.1:0-3305 GCA_964454385.1 uncultured Microthrixaceae bacterium | reverse complement strand
CAGAGCGTGGGACTTCTAATCCCGTGGTCGCAGGTTCGAATCCTGCCGGGGGCGCAACGATCCGGTGCTGGAGTGCAATGGCGAGGCGAAGATACATACTGATCCCCCCGTCGGAGGCCAAGGCGCTCGGTGGGGAGGGGCCGCCGTGGAGCGAAGCGGTCGGTGCGGTCGATCATCCGTTGTTCCCGAGTCGGCGCGAGGTCATCGCCGCGCTCGATCGGATGCTCCGATCCGGGCCTTCGCCTGCGGCGCTGAGGCGGTTCTTCGGTGTCAAGGGAGATGCACTCACCAGGGCCCTCGATGCCGACCGTGACCTCGACGACGCAGCGACGCTCCCCGCGATCGAGCGCTACGAGGGGGTGTTCTACCAGCACCTGGACGCAAAGCACCTGTCGCCTGCCGAGATGGCCCGACTCGGGCGTACCGTGAGGATCGTCTCGGGACTTTGGGGCGTGCTCGCACCCGACGAGCCGATACCGGACTACCGGCTCAAGATGTCGTCCCGGCTCGAACCGCTCGGGGTGCTCTCGCAGTGGTGGCGCCCGGTGGTGACCGAGTTCGTGAGAACCGAGTCGCGGGGCGCCGAGCTGTGGAACCTGTTGCCGCGGGAGCACGCCGCTTCGCTCGGCGCCATGTCGAACCGGGTGGTCACCACCGCAACGTTCCTGTCGCCCGATCGTCGCGGTGAGCTCGCGGCTGTTAGCCACCGGAACAAGGCGCTCAAGGGTGCTCTGGTGGCGCACCTGGTCCGCAACCCATCACTGCACGCAGCCGACCTCGCGGACTGGGAGCACCCGGGCGGGTACACCCTCGACCCGTCGTCGATCGATCCCGTCGAAGGAACCCGGGCCCTGCGCTTCATCGCAGGGTGACCGTCCGCGGAATCGGCACACGTCGACCGTGGTTGACTGTAGGCATGCGCTCGCGTGGTGTCTCACTGGGGCGGATCTTCGGCGTGGAGGTCTCGGCGGAGCTCTCGACGCTCGTCATCGCCGCCCTGTTGGCCTGGTCGTTCGCGAGCGGCCTGTTGCCGGCAAGCGTGCCCCACCGCCTGCCGATCGTCTACTGGAGCGTCGCGATCGTCGGCAGCCTGTTGTTCCTGTCATCGCTGCTGGGCCACGAGTTGTCCCACTCGGTGGTGGCGAGACGAAACGGCGTGGAGGTCAAGGGGATCACCTTGTGGCTCTTCGGCGGGGTCGCGAGCCTTGGCGGGCACCCACCCGGTCCCGGCGCCGAGTTCCGTATCGCTGCATCGGGTCCGGCCGCCAGCGTCCTGTTCGCCGGGCTCTCCTTCGGGGCATCGGTGCTCGTGGACGTGCTGGGGGGTCCACAGGTCTGGGTGGTGATGCTCGGTTACCTGGCCCTGCTCAACGGTTTCCTGGCGGTGTTCAACCTGTTGCCCGGTGCTCCGCTCGACGGAGGGAGGATCCTGGGTTCGATCCTGTGGAAGATCCGCGGGGACAGGTCCAAGGGGATGGCGGGTGCAGCGAAGGTCGGCACGGTCGTCGCGGGTCTGATCATCGCCGCCGGCTTCGCCGAGATGTGGTTCACGGCCTCCTACGGGGGCATCTGGACGATCCTGATCGGTGCGTTCCTGCTCAGCGCGGCGCGTGCCGAGGCCCGCTACTACGACGCCGAGCTGGCCTTGCGCGACGTGGTTGCGTCGTCTGTGATGTCACATCCGGTGCAGGTCGTCGCCATGTGGGCCACGGTGGCTTCCGCGGTCCAGGGCCCGTTCGCCACGACCAGCCAGTCCGCGCTGCCGGTGGTGGATGCGAACCAGCAGATCCGTGGCTTGTTGACCATCGACGGGGTGCGCGCGGTTCCTGCGGAGTCGTGGGCGACCACCGAGGTGGCAGCGGTCATGATGGACCTGTCCACCACAGCGATGGCCGCTCCGGGAGATCCGGTGGCCGAGGTCCTCGAACGTCTCGGCGCATCCGGTCACGCGCTCGTGTTGGACCAGGGACGGCTGGTGGGTCTCATCGGCCCCGAGGAGATAAGGCGATCGATCAACGCCAGCCCCGGTCAGCCTGGGCAGGAGTCGCGTCCACGTACTCCGTCGATGCCCGCGTAGAAACGCGTCAGGGAGCCCGGCCGCCCCTCGAGCTCGTCGTCTCTGGTGGTATTCACCCCATCGGCTCCTGCATCGAACAGACTCTACGATCGTGACAGGGCTGACCAACGAGATCATCGGGCTGGTCGTGCTCGTTCTGGTCGTCTCGATCGCACTGGTGATCCGCCATCTCCTCGTGGCATCACAGCGCGAGGAGGAGCGATCCACCATCGACGGTGCGCAGGTCGGCCAGTCCAGCGGTCCCGCCCCCGTATGGGCCGGGAACGCGGTCCCGCCCGAGCTGCCACCGGGCAACTTCACAGAGAACACAGCCACTGGAGGCGCGAAACGGCCACCCCCGCAGGTGCTGCCCTCGGTCTCGCCGCGCCCGGATCCCGCACCGCGCCCCGTGTTGCCGCCACCGGTGGTGGTCCCCGCGGCCTCCAAGCACTTCGGTGAGCCTCCGAGGGACGATGTGCGTCCGGGTGACCGACCCGAACCCGCCGCAGGCGAGACCGACCTACCAGCGTCCGACGCAGCGGAGACCGACCGACCCGAACCGGACGCAGCGGAGACCGACCCTCCGGGGAACGGTGATCAGGAGTCCGGTCCCACCGGCACGGCCGGATGCCGCTCCGGTGTGGAATCCACCGCGACCGAGCATTTCGAGTGCGCCGACGTGCTGCGCGGCGCCGTGGTTGCCGTGCCTGGCAACGCGGGCCACCCGTCGCGAGTGGTGCACGTATCGAACATGCGCACTGATCTCGCCGCGGAGCTCCCCACCGACTGGCTGGTGGTGACTCCGATAGACCTGCTCGGAGAGGGCTCCCGGGTCACGGTACCCAATGCCGCGGCCCCGAAACCGGCGCCTCCGGCTACCACAGCCCCGGCTACCACAGCCCCGGCTACCACAGCCCCGGCCTTCACCGCTCCGAGGGCCACCGATGCCGACCACGCCGCCATCACGGTTCCGCAGCCGGGCCCCGCGGCGCCGAACCCGTTCACCTCGACCCCCGGCCCTGCCGCGGCATCGGAGCTGGGAATGCCGTCGAACCTGCTGACGGACCTCCTGGAGGCGGATTGAGGCGCTCGGACCGCCGCCCGCTCGCGCGCGATGCGGGGTAGCTTCGACGCCATGGACACCACCAGGCCCCAACGACCCGACGAGGACCAGCTGCGTGCGCGGTTGTCGCCCCAGCAGTGGCAGGTGACCCAGGAGGCGGGCACCGAACCGGCCTTCACCGGCAAG
>CAYVYG010000394.1:0-3338 GCA_964454385.1 uncultured Microthrixaceae bacterium | reverse complement strand
CCCTCCCACTCCACCGCGGTGAGCACGTTGTCCTCGACCGTGAGCCACCCGAAGACCTGAACACGCTGGAAGGTGCGTCGCAGACCGGATCGGGCGCGCCGCTGGACGCTCCAGTTGGTTATGTCGGACCCGTGGAGTGTCACGGACCCGGCGTCCGGAGCCCGCAGCCCGCTGATGACATCGAACAAGGTCGTCTTGCCTGCGCCGTTGGCGCCGATCAGGCCACAGAGCTGCCCTGAGCGAACACCGAGCGTCACATGGCTCAGAGCCGAGATCCCACCGAAGCGGACCGTCACATCGCTCAGAGCGAGTTCATCGAGGGGGTCGGCTCGCGGCTGCGGGGTCATCGCAACGGATTGTAGGTGCAACGGGTGCAGGGGCAAGCGACTGGCCGAGCCGCTCCCATCAGCTGGATGGTGAGGTCCGGATCTTCGATGGAACCCCTCCTCAGACCCGATCGGCGAGTCGTCCGATCAGGCGGGCGCGACCCGGTGCAAGGCGTGACCATGCCGAGAGAAGGTGGGCATCGGGTCCGACCACCAGGCGTCCCCGGTCGCGCTCGATGGCCCTCACGATCCCCTTGGCCACAGCGGAGGGTGGGCGCATCACCAGCGGTGCCAGACGTGAGCGACCGAGCTCGGCGAGGCGGTCGGCCCGGGCGCCGCGCGCTGAGTTGGTGATGTTGGTCCTGATCGCGCCGGGGAACACGGTGGTGACCCCGACATTGGTTGGGGCCAGCTCGTTGCGCAGGCTCTCGCTGAAGGAACGGACCGCGCCCTTGGTCAATGCGTAGGCGGCGTTCTGGGGAAGACCCAGCAGGCCGACCATGCTCGAGAGGTTCACGATGTGGGCCTCGTCGGCCTCACGCAACACGGGTAGGAAGGCGCGACAGCCGTGCACCACTCCCCACACGTTGATGTCGACGATCCAGCGCAGGTCCTCGGGGGATTCGGCTTCGAACGGTCCGGCGGAAGTGACCCCGGCGTTGTTCACGAGGATGTGGCATCCGCCGTGCGCGGCGACAACCGCATCGGGCAGAGCGCCGAGCGCGTCGGCGTCGCGCACGTCGAGCACATGGGTCGACGCGTCACGGCCGAGCCCCCTGATCGCCTCCGCGGTCTCCTCTGCGGCAGCCGCGGACACGTCGACCAGCGCCAGATGGCAACCGGCTGCGGCCAGAGCTTCGCTGGTGGCGCGGCCGATGCCGCTGCCGGCTCCGGTGACGACCGCGACCCGATCGGTGAGACGCATACCGGCAAGGTACACCTCTGCGGGCAGGCGATCGGTCACGGCGCGTCGGTGCGTTCTCGATCCGATGCGCCTCGACCAAGCGTGCGAGCCCTTCGCCGTGTGATCTCGTGAGGCGATCCTCGATCAGGGTATGTCGAGGATGAGCGCAACGGTTTCGCGAAACTGAGCAAGCGTCGCGGCGCCCACGTTGCCGCGGGCAACTCCGACCCTCGTGGGCGATAGGGCGCGGAGGTGCTGGCACTGGGCGGCGGATACCGAGTCGAGATGGTTCATGGCGTCGGGCTCGATGATGACCTCGGAGTGGAAGTCCCGAATCGTGCTCGTCAGGGGGACCACCTGCACCACCGAGGGCTCTGCATCGAGGATCCGCTGCGCGGTCAGCACGATGGCGGGGTGACGGAACCCGGCTTCACGTCCTTGCGGGGTGCCGAGCTCGAAGTCGACCACATCACCCGAGATCGGCATCGAGCCAGTCAACCTCGTCGTCGCGCAAGGGCGCAGCCAGGTCGGCTCCGAAGGTGTGAGTTCACCCGCGGGCCCGGTTGCCCAACCGGAGGTCCCGCATGGACCGAGACCGATCCGCCTGCGACACTGGCGGTAGACGACTCATAGCGGTAGACGACTCACAGGAGGCCTACGTGTCCCAGGGAACCTCAGCCGGATCTCCACCCGATGTCCCCAGCACAACGGCGCATCGATCCGCCCGGGAGGTCTCGGGGCCACCGCTCGCCCCACTCGGGGACCACGAGCACCTGCTCGAACCCGTCATCGCCCGCGCAGCAGCCAATCCGACCCAGGTCGTCGCGTCCTACCGGCAGGGCGACACGTTCGTGGGTGTCACCGCGGCGGAGTTCCTCGAGCGTGTCCGCGCCATCGCCAAGGGGCTGATCGCATCCGGGGTGAAACCCGGCGACCGGGTCGCGCTCATGTCGCGCACCCGCCTCGAGTGGCTCGAGGTCGACTACGCGATCCTCGCTGTCGCAGCGGTGACGGTACCCATCTACGACACCTCGTCGGCCTCGCAGGTCGACCACATCCTCAGCGACAGCCGAGCGGTCCTCGCGGTCGTGGAGACCGAGGAGATGGCCGGCCTCGTCACCGGGCGCGACGCCGAAACGGGGCCGGCTGAGACCCTCGTCATCGACACCGGCGGGATCGACGAGTTGGTCGAGGTGGGCCGTGACGTCGCGGATGGCGACATCGACGAGCGCATCGAATCGATCACGATCGGTGACACCGCCACGGTGATCTACACCTCCGGTACGACAGGACTGCCGAAGGGGTGTGTGCTCACGCACTCGAACCTGCGTTCCAACGTGAGACAGAACCTCGGCATCGCGACCGAGATGCTCGGCTCCAACGAGCGCAGCCTGTTCTTCCTGCCCCTGGCGCACACGTACGCGAAGACGATCGCCCTACTGGCAGCCGAATATCACATCGAGGCCGCGTTCGCGACCGACATCGCACACCTCGTCGACGAGATGAAGATGACCCGGCCCACGGTGATCGTGGCTGTTCCGCGCATCTTCGAGAAGGTGTTCATGACCGCCCAGGCACGTGCGTACGAGTCCGGGCGCGGCCGGATCTTCGAGAGGGCGGTGTCGACCGCGGTGCGTTACTCCAAGGAGCGCAACCGCGGGGGCGTCGGACTGCTGACCCGCATCGAGCACGCGCTGTTCGACCGGCTCGTGTACGCCAAGCTCCGCGACGCGTTCGGCGGTTCGTTGCGGATCGCGTTCAGCGGCGGCAGCGCGCTGGGTGAGCGCCTCACCTACTTCTTCGACGGCGTCGGGGTGCGGATCTTCGAGGGCTACGGACTCACAGAGACGAGCCCGATCCTGTCGGTCAACCGGCTCCACCAGTGGCGCCCCGGAACCGTCGGAGCGCCCGTGCCCGGGACCCGGTTGCGCATCGCGGACGACGGCGAGATCCTCGCGGCGGGCCCGCAGATCTTCGCCGGCTACTGGAACAACGACGCAGCGACCGCCGAGGTCCTCTCCGAGGACGGTTGGTTCTCCACCGGCGATCTGGGCGAACTGGAGGACGGCTTCCTGCGGATAGTGGGGCGCAAGAAGGACATCATCGTG
>CAYVYG010000393.1:0-3340 GCA_964454385.1 uncultured Microthrixaceae bacterium | reverse complement strand
TCGAGTTGCGCAAGTACATGCTCGTCGCGCAACGGCCGAGCCGTGACGAGGTCCTCGACCTTCTCGGGATCCTCGAGGACCCGCCCACCGATCTGGTGCGACGGGACGCCAAGTTCAAGTCCTACGGCCTCACCGACGACGACGTCGCCACAGCGGAGCAGGTCGCCGACGTGCTGGCGGAACACGGTGAGCTGATGCAGCGACCCGTGCTGGTGCGCGATGGCCGTGCGATCATCGGGCGGCCCAAGGACCGCGTGGAGCCCTTCCTCACCGAGTAGGCGCCGCCCTCGGTGATGGCTGACCGCCCGGGTACGGCGTCATCGGAGTTGCCAGATGCCGGATCGCTCGAGGCACGCGCGGGATCGTCGAGCACCAGCAGTGCGCGGCGATCGCGGAGATGGAAGCTGAGCGCATCGAGCGGTGTCATCTCCTTGGCCCGGATACCTACGCGCTCGAGTATCGCGAGCAGTGCTCTTTCGGTGTCCGTCATCGCAGCTAGCGGTACGAAGATGACTCCGTCGCTGAACCGGGCTGAGACCTCGTTGCAGACTGCGATCGCAAGTCGCGTCTTGCCGATGCCTCCCGGTCCGGTGAGGGCCATCAATCGATCGCCACCACCAAGCGCAGCGCTCATGGCGGCGATCTCGCTACGGCGCCCGATCAGCCCGGTCAGCGCCAGCGGAAAGCTCACAGGTGGCGCTGGACCCGGGTGACCTCATGGCATCGCGTGACCGGCTACCCGTGCCCGGAACCTCGCGCTCGCTCGGTGAGGCGCCGCGCCCGGCGCGCGATCGTGTCGTATTCGAGTCCGGTGCGCGAGGTACGTGCTACGCCGCGTCGTTCACCGAGCACCGCGTTCAGCTCCGCTCCGATGAGGAGCCCGAGCGCCAGCAGGTACAACCAGAGCATCACTACCAGCACCGCTCCCAGGCTGCCGATCAACAGGTTGGAAGAAGCACCGAAACGGGTGTAGACGCGCAGGCCGACCGTAGCGAGGGCCCACGAGATGATCGTCACCACGGCTCCGGGGATGTCGCTGCGCCACGGTGTTCGCTGGTCGGGGGCGATGTGCAGGATGGTGGTCACCGCGAGGCCACCGGCAACGACCGCGAGCGGCCAACGAAGCACCGACCATGCCTGGCTGTAGCCCTCGGCTTCACCCACGGCCTCGGCGGCCTCCACGCCACTGCCGAGCAGCGGGCCGACAGCGAAGGCCACCAGGCCGATCGCTGCGAGGGGCACCGCTGCGAGAGCCATCCCCAACGACAACAGGCGAAGCTCCAGGTAGGTCCGCCTCTGGTCGAGGTGGTAGACCACGTCCACCGATCGCACCGTCGATCTGAAACCGCGTGAGGCGGACCAGATCGCGACCACCAGGCCGAGTGTGAAGACCCCCGGGCGGGTGTCCGCGAACAGCTCCTCGATCGCGTCGGTCACCCCAGACGCGGACGATCCCAGCCCGGTCGACAGCGCGGAGACCACCTCGACGCGCACCCGCTCGGCAGCCTCTGTGCCGACGAGCGGTTCCAGGAACCCCACACCCGCGGCGACCGCGATCGTGAGGGGGAAGATGCTCAACATCCCGAAGAAGGCCATCTCGGCTGCGAGCCCGGTGATCTCGTCGTCGGACGCGCCGCGTCCGACCGAGCTGGCGACCTGCCACCACTGAGCGCGCCTGATCGCCGCGGTGCGTTCTGCCAAGCGGCCCTTGAGGCGTCTCGATCGGTCAGCCATCACCTCGATTGTGGACCACGGCCCGCCTTGTGTTCCGGACCGGTGTCAGCCCGAGCCAGCGCCGGCCGGACCGAACACGGTGGCCACCAGCGCATCAGCGGTCGCAGAACCCACCGCGTCGGAATCGCCGTCGGTCTCGAAGACCAGCTTCGCGAACCCCGCCAGGATCTGGCCGACGAGCACTTCAGCGACCTTGTCGTGGGGCCGTGCTTCGGGGACGTGCTGAGCTATCCATTCCCGGACGGCGGCGGTCACCAACTCGAGCAGGTTCGCTCCCACCGGCACGACTGCCGGTTCCCCCCTGATCCCCTCTCCCAGCACCACGCGCCAGATCTGCTCCTCCTGCACCGCGCCCTGCCAGATGTGCACGAACAGCGCCCGGAGGCGATCCTCGGGCGGCGCGTCGGGATCGATCGGCATCGGGTCACCGAGCCGCGCCCGGTAACGCCGTTCGCCCACCACCGCTGCGAGCAGCGCGTCCTTGGAATCGAAGTAGTGGTAGATGGCCGCCACCTGCAGCCCGCACTCGGCCGCGAGAGCGCGCATGGACATGCCCGCTGCCCCGTGGGCCGACATCAGCCGCAGCGCCGTATCGAGGATCAGCTCCCGTTGGTTGGGACGGGCGTTGGTAGTGGACATCTCGGTGGTCCTCTGTTGCAGGTCAGCAGGCTGATCTCGGCACGCCGGGTGTCCGGGCCTGTCAGTGGGCCACTGGGCACCTGGTGAACGTCGCTGGCACTTCCTCGATGCTCAGCACCAGCGAGGACTCACCGCGTGGGATCGTCGCGCCTTCGGGCACGGTGATGTCGGGCAGGCGCGTGAGCAGTTCCTCGAACACGGTGCGGACCTCCGCTCGCGCGATGTTCGCACCCAGGCAGAAGTGCGGGCCGATCCCGAAGGCCATGTGGTCGCTTCGACGCGTGAGGTCGAGCTCGTCGGGCTGTTCGATCGCGCGTTCGTCGCGGTTGGCCGATCCGTAGAGCATGAGGATGCGGTCCCCGGCGCGCAGCTCGGTGTTGCGGTAAGTGTGGTCGCGGGTGACCGTGCGCACGAACCCGATCACCGGTGTTACATAGCGGATCAGCTCGTCCACGGCGGTCTCCATGAACTCGTCGTCGCCCAGGTTGTCGAGCAGGAGCTTGCGTTGGTTCGGGTTCCTCGAGAGAGCGATGAGCCCACCTGAGATCGCGTTGCGTGTGGTCTCGTTGCCGGCGACCAGCAGCACCGTGAGGAACGCCAGCAGGTCGTTGTCATCGAGGCGTGCGTGTTCTGCCTGGAGGCGTTCGTAGGTCGCGTCGTCCACCCCGGCTGCCGCCACGTGGTCCTTTGCCAGCTCACCGGCATCGAACGCGCGGGTGAGGATCGAGATCAGGTCGTCGGCGATGTCCTGCCCACTCGCCTCGGCGGCTTCGGCAGCGGCGCGCCGTTGTGCGATCAGCTCCGCGACCATGGTGACGTACTCGCCGAACGCGTGCGCGGCCGCGTGCAGAACCGGATCGTCCGGGTCGACGTGTCCGTCTCCAGCCATCATCGCGTCGCTCCAGGCGTACATCGCCTGGCGCTGTTCGGGGTCGAGACCCATCAGCTCGCAGATGATGATGAGCGG
>CAYVYG010000392.1:0-3351 GCA_964454385.1 uncultured Microthrixaceae bacterium | reverse complement strand
CACCAACAGCACCGCGACGAAGATCAGCCCCAGGCGTGCGAGGAAGCCGAACATGGCGGCGGCACCCATGGCTGCGGCGGAGATCTGCCCACCGACCTTCAACAGCCAGCCGGCGGCGAGGAAGTTCACCACCACGATCGCGAGTGCGTAGAGGGTCGAGATGACCCCGTCGAGGCCCCATCCTGCAGCGCTGACGATGATCGCCACCGGTACCAGCCACAGGCTCCGTTTGGCCATGTCGACCGCCACCGACATGGCGGGCGACGGTCCCTCCACGCGCACCGCACCGGGATCGGTCGTGGTGCCGCTCATGCGCTGTGTTCCCGGCCGGTTGGCTGTGCTGTGGCGACTGGTTGTGCTGTGGCGACCGGCTGTTCCCGGGCCGCTCGATGATCCCGGCTGGCGGATGACCCCGAGCCCATCTGGTGGCGGTAGCGGAAGTAGATCGACACCGCGGCTCCGAGAGCGCCCCAGAGCGTGAACAGCACCGTGAGCAGGGGCCGGGTGCCGAAGACGCCGTCGAGTGCCAGGCCGAGCAACGCCATGACGACCGGGCCGAGCACCAACTCGAACGACCCTGCACTTCGGTGGGCCGCGTCGGTGAGTGCTCGGGCTGCAGAGTTTTCCGTCGTCATCGGAACCGTCGAAAGCTCGTGGTCCCCGGTGATGCTTCACCGAGGTGCGGGAGGTGCTTCTGGCAGAGGTGCGTGTGAGAGTGGCTCGTTGAAGAGCGCTTGCGAAAGAGAACGCTTGTGAAAGCATTCTCAATGTAGGAGCGCGCCGCTCCGAAGGGCAAATCCTCAGGTCCCGGTGTGCTCGGCCCGGAGCTGATCGGTCCTGTACTGGTCGGCCGTCGGCGCAGGGCCCGTCCTTGCATAGGTCGTGACGTCGGTGGTGGGTTCGAGCCCGGAACCACGCTCGATGGCGTCGATGATGCGGTCGGTCTCCGCACGGTTCTCGTAGACGAGTCGCAGCAACCAGAAGCGCATGAACCTCGCGATCGAGAAGCGCACGAACAGCGCGGCCCCTGCGACGGCCAACAGGATCCCCAGCAGCACCCCCGAAGCGGTGAACGCGCGCTGGTCCGCCGGCGAGTCGCCGGCGTTGATGGTCTGCACCGCGCCCATGATGCCGAGCGCGACGCCCGCCACGACCATCACGGTCCCGCCTGCGAGCATCCACCGTTCGGCTGCCGCGCCGGTGCCCTTGAGCCCGATGCGGCCCATCTCCTCGCGGAACTCCGCTACGCGCCGGGATTCCACGAACCCGTGATCTGCTTGGTTCGGTTGATCACTCACTGCTCATCACACTCCAAGGTAGGCAGCTGACAATTCGCTTTCGATGTCCGAGGGCTCTCCGACCGTGCGGATCCGACCGTTCACCATCACCGCGGCTAGATCGGCCACGCCCAGCACGGTGCGGGCGAACTGCTCGACGACGAGGATCGAGGTGCCGCCCCGGGCGATCTGGGAGACGATTCCGTAGAGCTCCTCGACGACCAGCGGGGCGAGACCCATCGAGAGCTCGTCCAACAGGAGCACCGCCGGCTCGACCGCCAGACCGCGGGCCATGGCCAGCATCTGTTGTTCTCCGCCCGAGAGCGTGCCGGCGACCTGGGAACGTCGCTCGCCCAATCGTGGGAAGCGCTCGTAGGCGACCTGCTCCACAACGTCCATGTCCACCCCCGAGTAGGTGGCCATCAGGAGGTTTTCCTTGATGGTGAGGTTGGGGAAGATCCCCTTGCCCTCGGGAATCGTCACGACCCCCCGACGCGCCAGATCCTCGGCCGCCATGCCCGTGACATCGGCGCCGCCCGTGTAGACCTTGCCCCCGGTCGGCTCCATGAGCCCGCAGGTCACCGAGATCGTGGTCGTCTTGCCGGCTCCGTTGGGGCCCAACAGGGCCACCACGCTGCCCTCTGGAACGGCGAGGTCGACACCGTGCAGCACCTCTATGCCACCGTAGGCGGCGGTGATCCCACGCAGCTCGAGCAGGTTCGGCCGGCCCTCGAGCGCTTCGAGGCGCGATCCGTCGACCGGGGAGCTCACGTCCCGACCCCCAGGTAGGCGGCGAGGACCGCTTCGTTGGAGCGCACCGTCTCGGGATCACCGGACGCGATCACAGATCCGAAGTCGAGCACGTAGATGTGCTCGCAGACCTCCATCACGAGCCCGACGTCGTGTTCGACCAACAGGATCCCCAGCCCGGCCGCCGCCAGCTCTGTGAGCAACGCTCCGAAGTCCCGGGTCTCTGCTTCGTCGAGACCCGATGCAGGTTCGTCGAGCAACAGCACCGATGGCCGCGCTGCGAGTGCGCGGCCCAGCTCCACCAACCGGGCCTGGCCGGTGGGCAGCGAGCCGACCGGCACATCGGCGAGCCCGGAGAGCCCGAGACGATCGAGGATCAAGTCCACCTCGGCCTGCTGGGGCAACTTGGCGTCGCCCGCGAGGAACTGCCGCGATGTGCTGCCCCTCATCTCCCAGGTGCGGCGGATCTCGACGCCAACGCGCACGTTGTCCGCGACGCTCAACGACGAGAACACCTCCAGGCGCTGGAAGGTGCGGCCCAGGCCGAGGCGGGCACGACGGTGCGTCGCCAGGCGCGAGATGTCGCGACCTCCGAGGCGCACCGACCCGGCGTTCGGAGTGACCACGCCGCAGACCGCGTTGAACAGGGTGGTCTTGCCGGCTCCGTTCGGCCCTATCAGGCCCACGATCTGGCCGGCATCGACATCCAGCGACACCTCGCTGAGCGCCTGGTGGCCCCCGAACCGCACGGTCACGCCCCTGATCTCGAGCGCGCTCACCCGACACCGCCTCCCTGTCGGACTTCCCTTCCCTCGAGGACCGCGAGGGCCTCCGCGGTCGATGCTTCCAGCAGGTCCTCGGAGATGCCCAACCGCCCCGCCGCAGCGAGAGCTTCACTGCGGCCGATCGGCTGGCCCAGTCCAGCCTCATCGGGTGAGGGCTCGTCGAGCGGGAGGCGATCCGTCGGGTCCTCGCCGAGGATCCGCAGCGTGAGCATCGCCACGAGGATCGTCCATCCGATGATCGCAAGCAGCCGGAACCCGGTCGAACCGATCGAGTCCTCCCAGGGAACGACAGCTGTGATCCCCAACACCACCACGAGCCAGGCCGCGGTCGGCCCGGCGCGGCCCCGGCGCAAGTTCCCCGGAGGCGGCAGGATCGCGGGCAGCACCGGTAGGACCGCGAACGCGAGCACCACCAGCGCCGCGAACATCCCCCAGCTCGCTATCAGCTCGGTCCGCGCGGCCAGCCACAGAGCTGCGCCGGCCACGATCGCAGCTGCGATCGACTCCCCGGAACGCGAGAAGTCGCGGTACGCCTCGCC
>CAYVYG010000391.1:1868-3363 GCA_964454385.1 uncultured Microthrixaceae bacterium | reverse complement strand
CGGCGACGCCGTCCCACATGAGCATCTTCCAGTCGCCGTTCTCGACGTCCGCGTAACCGGGGAGCTTCGATGCCCGCAGGTACTGCCCGGCCCGGCCGTCGGCCACCTCCACCAGCAACGGCAGGTCGGTGTAGCGCCGGGCGTAGTCCTCGAAGTACTCGACCTGCGAGTCGCGGTAGAACTCGGTGAGCAGTACGTGGTCGACCGCAAGCCAGAAAGCGGTGTCCTGTCCCGGGTTGGTCGGTATCCACCAATCCGCGTACTTGGCGACCTGGGAGAAGTCGGGGCTGAACACCGACAACTTGGCCCCGGCGTGGCGCACCTCGGAGATGAAGTGCGTGTCGGGGGTGCGGGTCATGTTGAGGTTGGCTCCCATGACCGCGATGAACCGGGCGTTGTACCAGTCGGCGGATTCGTGCACGTCGGTCTGTTCGCCCCAGACCTCCGGTGAGGCCGGCGGGAGGTCGCAGTACCAGTCGTAGAAGCTCATCACCGCGCCACCGATCAGCGACATGAAGCGGCTTCCCGCGGCGTAGCTGATCTGGCTCATCGCCGGGATCGGCGAGAACCCGGCCACGCGGTCGGGGCCGTGGGTGGAGATCGTGTGGATCGTCGACGCGGCCGCCATCTCGAGCGCCTCGTCCCAGCTGATCCGGCGGAACCCGCCCTTGCCGCGGGCCTGCTGGTAGGCCTCGCGCCACTGCGGGTTCTCCTGGATGGCCGCCCAGGCGTCGACGGGATCGCCGAGCGCCTCGCGCTTGGCCTGGCGGAACATGTCCACCAGCACCCCACGGGCATAGGGGTACTTCACCCGGATCGGCGAGTACAGGTACCAGGAATAGGAGATCCCGCGCTGACAGCCACGGGGCTCATACGGCGGCAGGCCCTCTTCGAGCTGGGGGTAGTCGAGGGCCTGCATCTCCCAGGTGACGATGCCGTCCTTGACCATCACCTCCCACGAGCAGCTACCGGTGCAGTTCACCCCGTGGGTGGTCCGAACCCGCTTGTCGTGCGAGAACCGGTTCCGGTAGAACTCCTCCCACTTGCGCTCCGCGGGGGCAACGCGTTCCTGGATCCAGCGGTCGGTCATGATCGGCTCCCCTTGTCGCCTCCGACGGGCACCTGGGCGGCACCTCGCCGTGCCCTGGTCCCGCCTCTGGCCGCAGTGCGTGCGACCAGGCGTTCCTTGTAGTTCTTGCGCATCCCCCGGTAGGCGATCGCCATGCCGGCCATGAGCACCACCAGACCGATCCCAGCCGCGATGATCAACCAGTCGACCGACTGCGAAGCGGCCTTCTGGTCAGGGGCATCGACGAGGAAGGCCGTCAGATCAGCGATCTCCTCGGGCGTGAGGGGACGCCCAGCGAAGATCGGCATCATCGTGGGTGAGGGCGGGTTGGACAACCAGGCGCTCAGGCCCGCTTCGCCGCCGAGCCGCGAAGCGACAGCGGTGAGGTCGGGCCCGAAGACCGGACCGCCCAGGTTGCCGACGCTG
>CAYVYG010000391.1:0-1858 GCA_964454385.1 uncultured Microthrixaceae bacterium | reverse complement strand
AGGCACCGCCTCCGTTGGTGAGCCCGGTCTCACCCGTGAACATCGCCTTGCCGGCAGCCACATCGCCACCCTCGGCGGGCGGGGGTGCGGGTGGTGGTGCCTCGCCCCCGCCTCCCTCGGCGAGCCCGGTCACGTAGGCCACCACGTCGGCCAGCTCGGTATCGGACAATCCCGGGACCGCAGGCATCACGCCGTTGTAGGTCTCGCCGTTCACCTCGATGGGCCCGCTCAGACCGTCCCGGACGACGGTTTCCACATGTGCGGGATCAGCGGCGTTCGGGTTGCCCGCCAGCGGTGGGAAGGTTCCGGGCATGCCGACACCACCCGGCTGGTGACACGATGCGCAGTTGGCGTCGTAGACCGCCTGGCCGGCGCCCGCATCCTGGGCAGCGGAAGCCGCTGACGAGTCAGCCGTGCCCGAAGCGACCTCGCCGCCGGGGTCGCCGGGGTCGCCGGTCGGGCCGGCCGAGGTCTGCTGGTAGGCGACTGCGGTGCCCGTAGCGGAGGCGACGACCACGAACAGGGCCACCGCCACCGGGAAACGCCTGGTGCGCTTGGAACCGGCCGAACGCCCTGCCAGCCCTGACCGCTGTGTCTCGGACCGCTGTGTCTCGGACCGCTCTGTCTCGGACCGCTCTGCCATGGAGCGCTGTGCCATGGACCGCTGTGCCACGGATCGCTCTGTCACGGGGACCGCCTCTCGGGGATGAAGGCGCCGGGTGATCGTTTCGGAGATGCTCGCTCCCGTCGTGGATCACCCGTACGGGGAAATGCGATGTGTATGGCTTAACACTCCATCGTTGCGTGTGCAAGCAATGGCTGAGGATACCGTTGATCGTTTGTAGCGATAACGCCACCAACCTCAAACTCTCGGGGGCATACGCTGAGCCCGGAACAGGCTCCGCCATGCACCACATCGTCGGACCGGCGCTGGGTACGATCGCCCTCAC
Source organism: uncultured Microthrixaceae bacterium (assembly GCA_964454385.1). Lineage (GTDB taxonomy): Bacteria > Actinomycetota > Acidimicrobiia > Acidimicrobiales > Microtrichaceae > JAMLGJ01. The sequence goes on along the minus strand of CAYVYG010000391.1, from coordinate 908 downwards.
CCGCAATCGACCCGGCAGCTGACCCGGCAGCCGCTCCGGCAACCGCCGAGGAGTTCGACCGGCGTGCGGACCAGCGAGACGAAGGAGCGCTATGGCACACGATCTGGTCATACGGGGTGGAACCGTCGTGGACGGCACCGGCGCGCGGCCGCGTGGCGCCGATGTGGCGGTCGACGGCGACCGGATCACCTCGGTCGGCGATGTCAATGCTTCCGGGGCGAAGCGGGTGATCGATGCGGACGGCGCGATCGTCACCCCCGGGTTCGTGGACCTCCACTCCCACCTCGACGCCCAGATCGGATGGGACCCCACGATGTCGTCGTCGTGCTGGCACGGTGTCACCTCGGTGGTGATGGGCAACTGCGGGATGACCTTCGCCCCGGTGCATCCCGGACAGGGCGAAGTGCTCGCAACCGCCATGGAGTCCGTCGAGGACATCCCCGCGTCGTGCATCCTCGAGGGGCTCCCCTGGAACTGGGAGAGCTTCGGGGGCTACCTGGATGCGATCGAGTCGCTGCCCAGGGGGCTCAACGCGGGAGCCTACGTGGGCGACGTGGCGGTGCGCCTGTACGTGGCGGGCGATGCGGCCTGTGAACCCGACTTCGCCGCGACACCCGAGCAGCTCGATGAGATGGCAACGTGCGTGCGCGAGGCGCTGGAGGCCGGCGCTCTCGGGTACTCCATCTCCCGCAGCCTGTTCCACCGGGTGCCCGATGGCCGCAACGTGCCGGGAACCTGGAGCGACCCGAGCGAGTTCTTCGCGATCGCTGCACCACTCGGTGAGCTGGGCCAGGGCGTGCTCGAGTGCGCGCCCCGCTACAACACCGAGCACACCGGTGAGTCCCGGGTCGAGGAGGAGGTCCGCTGGATGGCCGGGCTCAGCCGCGCCACCGGGCGTCCGTTCAGCT
>CAYVYG010000390.1:0-3384 GCA_964454385.1 uncultured Microthrixaceae bacterium | reverse complement strand
GCGAGCGGTCTTCGAAGAGGGCGAGCCGATCTTCGAGGCCTCTGCAATCCGCACCTGAGGGTGCCGAGAACTCGTCCTGGTGGGTTCGGTGTGGGCGGCACCGAATTCTGAGGGTCGGGTATGCTGTTTCACCGTCGAAAGCCGGTGCTGGTGGGCGCGGCGACCCAAGGGCCGCGAACGTGCTTGATCGGGCTGCAGATGGTTCAGGCGGCGTGGCGGTACTCGTTGATGAGTCCGCTGCAGGTGGTGTGGCAGTGGATCGGTTGGCCTGGCCTGATCGGGGTGAGGGCGTCGTCGTTGGTGTCGTCGGGGGCTCGCTGGTGTAGTCCGCGGTGTGGACGGTGCTGGTTGTAGTGCTCGACGTAGTCGACGAGCAGCGTCTGGAGTTGCCGTTCGTTCCAGATGATCGTGCGGTCGAGAAGCTCGTGTCGCAGGGTGCGAACCCACCGCTCCGCGAACGCGTTCGCCTGCGGAGCTCGGGGCGGGATCCGAATCGCGGTGATCCCCGACGCGGCGAACACCTCATCGAATGAGCGAGTGAACTGGCTGGCGCCGTCGCGGATCAGGAACCGGAACCCGTGATGCTCACCGAGGCGCATCAGGAAGTTGCGTGCGGCCTGGGTGGTCCATGGGCCGGTCGGGTTCGTGGTGATCCCAGCGAGATGCACGCGACGGGTGCCGATCTCGATGACGAACAAGACGTGGAAGCGCCGGAGCAGTGCGGTGTCGACGCATGCGAAGTCGGTGGCGATGACTGCCTTGGCTTGGGAGCGGATGAACTCCATCCAGGTTGGCCCGGTCTGGTCGCGGACTGGGTCGATGCCCGCTGCTCGGAGGATCTTCCACACCGTCGACGCAGCGACGGTGTGACCGAGGCGGTGGAGTTCGCCGTGAACCCGGCGGTAGCCCCACGTCGGGTTCTCTCGGCCCAGGCGGATGACGAGACGTCGCAGCTCTTGGTCGATCGGCGGGCGACCCGGGCGGCGTGTCGGTGATTGGGTCCAGCGCCCGGCGACGAGTCTTCGGTGCCAGCCGATCACTGTCGCCGGGCGCACGATCAGCAACGATCGGCCGCGGCGGGCCGTGTCCATTGCGGAGGCGAGCAGCGCCAGAACCGTCCGATCGGTGTCGTTGAACTGCGCTCGATCGATCTGGCGTTGCAGCACCAGGACTTGATGACGCAGGGCGAGGATCTCGGCGTCACGGGCGTCACCGCCGGCGAACAGCCATCGGCACCGCGTCAGGACAACTCGAGCGAGCACACCAATCAACTTCACGAGGGGACGCTACGTCCAGCTAAGCCCGGCGAACCACCCCCCGAAACACGGGCCGTACGAGTATTCGGCACCCCGAGGCTCGGGGAACGGCTTCGGGAAGACGGCGCTTCGGACTTCACGGGGGTGGAGCGGAACCATCACCGGAGTGTACGGCGAGAAGGGTGACCGGCAGAGCTCGGGTAGCCTTGTTCTCCGAAGCATCCTGCGAAGGGAGAAGTCATGTCGGACAACACCGCTAGTCAGAGTCCTGCACCGAGCGAGCCGACCACGATCGCAGAGGTGCTCCGGGGCGGTCAGCCGATGGGCGACCTGCGGCGCTTCGCGATCGAGGACCTCACCCCCGAAGAAGAGGACGAGTACTTCAGGATTCTCGAGGAAGCCTGATCGGTGCCAGCCGAGCTCGTCGTTGACACGATGATCGCGAGCGCCTGGCTCGGAGTGAGAGGTACCGCACGGCGCACCCGGTGGGAACCGCTGCTGGTCAAGTCGATCGGGGTTCTGCCCTTCACCGTCGTGGCCGAGATGCGCTTCGGCGCTGAGGTTGCGGGCTGGGGTGCTCGACGGCGCGGGGTGCTCGACCGCCTGATTGCCTCCTCCAAGGTGATGCCGCCGCTGGTCGAGGTGACCGACGCGTACGTCGAGCTGAGGACTTGGTGCGTTCGCAACGGGCACGGCCTCGGCGCCAAGGACCACGAAGCCGACCGTTGGGTCGCAGCGGTGGCCCTTGCTGCAGAACTTCCACTCGCCAGCGAGGACGCCATCTTCGACAGCGTTCCCCACCTGAAGACCGGGCTGGAGTGTCCGAGTCGTTCGGACACAACTTTGACTGGGACGCCTGCCTTGATGAGCAGTGTGCCGTGGGTGTATCGAAGGTCGTGCAGACGTATCACTGGTACTCCGGCACGCCTGCTGATCCGTTCGAACGCCTGTGAGATCGAATGCGGATGGATCGGCCCGTGGTTGGCGTCGGTGAACATCCGGCCATCAGCTGGGACGCCGATGGCGTGTTGTTCGGTGTGTTGCCAGGCTCGCCATGCGGCCAGGACGTCCATGGTGGTGGGGTCGAGATCGATGCAGCGACGCGAGTTGTCGGTCTTGCCCCGCGACTCGTGGAGTTCGTAGCCGATCGAGAGCAGCCCACGGTTGATCGACACGGTGTTGTTGTCGGTGTCGAGGTCGTCCCAGCGCAGTCCGAGGAGTTCGCTTCGTCGCATCCCGGTGTTCGCTGAGGTCCACAACGCTGCGAAGTATCGATGGCCTGCTGCGGTGCGCAGGAACGCGGCCAGTTGTCCCGTGGTCCAGGCTTGTTGCTCGACCTTCGGGATCGACCGCATCCTGGGGGCGTTCGCGACGAGGGCAACGTTGGTGTTGACCATTCCCCGTCGAACCGCATCGCTCAGTGCACCTCTGATCACCAGATGAATCTCGTACACCGTCTTCGGTGACAGCGCGCGTTGACCGTCAACCGGGTGGAGCTTCGATTCGTAGAGCCGTTCGAGGTGGTGGTGTCGCAGTCCGCGCAGCTTGACCTTGCCCAGCGTTGGTAGGACGTGGATCTCAGCGTTGCGTCGGTATCCGGCGTAGGTGCTCGGAGCGAGTGAGATGCGTTTGCCGGGAAGCCATTGAGCGGTGAGGTATGCACCGAAGGTGAGCCCTCGTGTGTCATCGTCGCGGCCGTCGATCTCGGCAACCAATCGAGCGGCGAGAGCCTCAGCGTCGGATCGTTGCGTTCCGGCGCGGTGCCACTTGCGAACCGGCTTCCCGGTGATCGGGTCAAGACCTTCATAGATGACGGCGTAGTAGCGCTCGCCTTTGCGTGCGATGTGGCCTTTCATGATGGTGTCTCCTTGGTGGGTTCGGAGGTCGAACCCTCTGAAGACTGCATCGGTTCCTCAGGCGACATTTCGGACACAGGGACCGGCGGGCGCGCGCCGTCGAAGTGTCAGCCGCAGATGTCCAAGGCCTCCAGCAGCCACCCACGGCGTCTGATCCACGACCCTGAGACCACGGTGCGCGAGAGTCAATGCGGTCAGCGGTTCGAGGAGCGTGCACGGTCGTGGATATCTCCACTGAAGTGATTGGATTCCACGGAACCAACCTCGACGCC
>CAYVYG010000389.1:0-3385 GCA_964454385.1 uncultured Microthrixaceae bacterium | reverse complement strand
CGCTGCCTCGCAGACCCACGCTGCCTCGCAGACCCACGCTGCCTCGCAGACCCACGCTGCCTCGCAGACCCACACCGCAGGGCCGGCATATCCGTCAGCAGGTGCGACGCGAGGCAACCGCTGGCGAAGGATCACCGTCGCTCTGACAGCGGTGGCGGGGCTCGTGTTGTCGTTCAACCCGTTGGCATCTGGCGATCCCGCAGGTGGCTCGACCGGTTCGGCAGGCCCGGTCGCCGGTTCGGCAGGCTCGGTCGACAGCGTCGAGACGGCGCGCGCCGAGCTGACCGGCGCCTCGCGGGCTCGTGCCACTGCCGAAGCCCGGCTGGCCGATGCGAGGGCGCGCCAACAGGCAGCCGTTGCAGAGCTCGACGAGCTCTCCGATGACGCAGCAGAGATCACCGAGGATCTCGCCGATGCCCGCTCCCGGGTCCGCGAGTATGCGGTGGCGGCCTACATCGACGGAGGTGCCAGCGCGCTCGCGACCGCTGGGCTGACCCCGACCGAGCGGGCCGAGGTCGCGTGGCACAGCCAGCTCGTCGGATCGACCACTGCCGACGCCGCCGAGGCGATCGACCACTACCGGGCTCTCGAAGCCCTCAACGAGCCGGCCCGGGTTGCCGCCGCTACGCGGCTGGACACCCTCGGCGAGGAGGTCACCGCGGCCTTCAACGACGCGGTCCAGGCCGCGGCGCACGAACGCGACGCCGAGGCAGCACTCGCTCGGGCCGAGTCCGTGGCGGCTGAGCGTGCGGCGCGCGAGGCTGCCCGCGCGGAAGCGGCGCAGGCCGCTGCCGCGGCATCGGCCGGATCGTCACCGTCGGGCTCGGGGTCCTCGGGTGGGGGCGCTTCAGCGACGGCAGTCGCTTCCGGAGGTGGGGCCGCCAGAAGTGCTGGTGCGGTCGCCCAGGCGCAGCCGTCGGGCCCGCCGGGCGTGGCCCCGACCGCAGCTGAGGCCGCCACGCTCGCGAGGATCCGCCACTGCGAGAGCCGTGGCAACTACGGGATCGTGAGCGCAAGCGGCCGCTACCGCGGCGCCTACCAGTTCGATCGCCGCACCTGGTCATCGGTGGGTGGTTCGGGTGATCCCGCCGCAGCGTCCCCCGCGGAACAGGACCAGAGGGCCCTGATCCTGCTGCGCCAGCGCGGGACGCGTCCCTGGCCCAACTGCGGCTGACGCGATCCCCCGACCGACCACTGCCCCACCCGGGCGCGTGTCATCGAGGTTTCAGCCGGCTGCGCTGCCAGGACTAGGGTCGCAGGCGGAAAAGACGCCCCGCGCGCGGTCCCGGACATCTCCGACAGCGCGTAGCGGGCCGCCCAGAACCACAAGGAATCACGTGATCGCCCGACTCCGCCTACCAGTCCTGCTCACAGCGATTGCCGTCATCGCCCTGGCCTGTGCTCAGACAGAGCCGCCGACGCCTTTGTTCACCGGTGATCTCTCAGCTGGCAACCCGGCTGTGCAACAGGAGGAAGAGGGCACCGCATCGGCGTTGGCCCCCGATCCGAGGGCCCTCACCGGCCCTGAGTCACAGCAGTTGGATTCAGCGCTCCAGGGATCACCGGCGGGTTGCAGCGTCATCGACACCGCGAGTTGCCTGTTGCCCTTCCCGAGCGACTTCAACACGGTTGACGACTCCAGCTCGCCGACGGGCCGCAGGGTCGACTTCCCGTCCGGCCAGTTGCCCAATGCCGAGGGTGTGACCCTCGACCCGACCGCCTGGAACACCCTCGACGGGTTCTCGCCCTCGACGCCCATCGTCGTGATGGTCCCGGGCCTCGATCCCGACAAGACGACGCTGCCACCGGAGACCGACATCGGCGTGTCTCTGACCGATGAATCCGCAACCGTGCTGGTGAACCTCGACTCGGGACAGCTCGTTCCCCACTGGGCTGAGCTCGACAGTCGTGCGCAGGACCCGGCGAAGCGTTCGCTCATCATCCGCCCGGCGGTCTCGCTCACCGAGACCAACCGCTTCGCGGTGGCCTTGCGCGACGTCAACGGCAAGGACGGATCCCCGCTCTCGCCGCCGATCGGGTTCAAGGCGATCCGCGACAACATCACCACCGACACCGATCGGATCGAGGACCTGCGCGCCGACTACCAGCAGGTCTTCGATGCGCTGGCCGCGGATGGCGTCGACCGGTCGGAGGTCTACCTCGCCTGGTGGTTCACGGTGTCGTCCCCAGAGAGCCTCGCGGGCAACGTCCTGTCGATGCGCGACGACGCCATGGGGATGCTCGACGGTGGTGCCCCCACCTTCGAGGTGACCGATGTCATCACCTCGTCCAACGACGACGTCGAGCTGCGCGACGGCATCGCGAAGGTGATCGAGGGGACCTACGAAGTACCGCTCTACCTCGACGGAGGCGAACCGGGCGCGACCATGGTCTTCGATGACGCCGGCAAGCCCGAGGCCAACGGCACCTTCGATGCCCGTTTCATCTGCACGGTTCCCGACAAGGCAGTGACCAAGGGTGAGGCCCGGCCCGTCGTGTACGGCCACGGGTTGCTCGGCGGAGCCGAGGAGGCGACCAGCTCCCACGTGCAGAAGACCGCGGCGGAGATCAACGCCGTGTACTGCGGTACCGACGCGATCGGCCTCGCGGACGGCGACACGGCCTACGCAGCGCAGCTCGCGGCGAACCTGAACCTGTTCCCGGCGATGCCCGATCGCCTCCAGCAGGCGATCCTCAACTACCTGTACCTGGGGCGCCTGATGGTCAACGTCGACGGGTTCCCCTCCTCCGAGGAGTTCTCCACCGACGGCGGCGCCATCATGTTGAACAACGACGAGGCCTACTGGGACGGCAACAGCCAGGGAGCGATCCTCGGCGGTGCGGTCACCGCGGTCGCCCAGGACTGGACCAAGGCGGTGCTGGGAGTCGGCGGCATGGGCTATTCGACGCTGTTGTCACGCAGCGTCGACTTCGATCCGTTCTTCGCGATCATGGACTCCGCCTATCCGGATCCGATCGACCAGCAGATCATCTTCGGGCTGATGCAGATGCTCTGGGATCGTGGTGAGACCGCCGGGTACGTGCAGCACCTGACCGATCGACCCTACGACCTCACACCGCCGCACCGGATCATCATGGACGTGGCCTTCGGTGACCACCAGGTGGCGACGATCACCTCGGACGTCATCGCCCGCACCCTGGGCATCCCGCTGTACCAGCCGGCGCTGCCGAGGGCCGTCTACGAGGAGATCTACGCCGGTGACGAGATGCCCGGGGACCCCGCCGCACAGTACTTCTTCGGCCTGGACCCGATCCGCAACTTCCCCCACCAGGGTTCCGCGCTGTTCTACTGGTACTCGGGCACCCTCCCACCGCCCGGGGGCAACATCACAGTTTAGATGGGATCGGAGTTGGAGAAGCAGTG
>CAYVYG010000388.1:0-3389 GCA_964454385.1 uncultured Microthrixaceae bacterium | reverse complement strand
GCGTTTTTTCATCCGACCAAAGCGCCTTGCGCTGCGCCAACAGCGGCTTTTCAAGAGCGATCGAGGCCGGAACATATCCCCCGATGCCGCCTCATCTTGGTCCTGGGCCCTTGGTTTGTGTGTCAGCTGTGAACGCCGAACCTGGTGATCATGCGTTGCTGGGATGCAGACAGCGACCCGTGAAGCTGCACCAACCACCACTACACCCAAATCGACGACCACAACCACAACTCCGGCGGACTGTGACGCTCCACCAGCGCCTGGGGTCAACTGGCACGGCTGTGACACGAGTGGAATTGACCTGACCGGGTCCAACCTGACCGGGGCCAACCTGTCCTACGCTGTCACATCTGGCGCAACCATCGCTTCGGTCGTCTGGAAGAACACAACCTGCCCTGATGGAACCAACTCGGATGTGGGCGAAACCTGCGTCGGTCACGGTTTCTGAACGAGTACCACACCGTCGCCATGCTCAGATGAGACATCAAATGGCTTGAAGTCCCCGAAGAGGGGCTCCACCCGAGGGCGGTCGGCCTCGACGACAGGGTGTCAGCTCAGGTCAGAGCCGGTGGATGACATGACATGAGATGAACTTGAGGTGCCGGCGTCTCGTTGTTACCCTCACCAGACCCACGGGTGACGGGAGAGGTCATGTCGGTGTTCGATTCTCAGGTACGGCGGGCGTTCAAGCTCGTCCTTTCGGCGGTCGCACTACTGAGCCTGGTTCTGGTGCCGGTAGCCGGCGCCGAGGAGGCACCAGATCCGGCTGCGCGTCTGGACAACGGTGGGACACCGTCGACTGTCGTGACACAGACAGGGGACCCGGGCACGCCGCGTACCGACTCGACCACCACGGCTGCTCCCGAGGCACCCGAACCAGAGCCGGATCGTGGTCAGGAGAGCACCACGACCACCGTTGCGGACACCACGAGCACCACGGACAACCCGGCGGAACCTCCACAGGAGGATCCCGGATCGATCTCGGGAACCGTTTCGGGACCTCTCGGTCCGCTGGAGGGTGCCACCGTGCGCGTCAGCGGGCCGAGCGCCACGGCCACGGCCACCACCGCGAACGACGGCACCTACTCGGTCACCGGGCTCGATCCGGGTGACCACACCGTGGAGTTCGATCCTTCGACGTCGGTGGATCCCTCGCTCACACGTGAGTTCTTCGACGACAAACCCGATGCAGCCTCGGCCGACCCGGTGACCGTCACAGCAGGCACCGACACCCCGGACATCGATGCCGAGTTGATCCCGTCGGGCTCGATCACCGGAACCGTCACCGATTCCTCGGGATCCCTCGGTGGGGTCCTGGTATCAGCGAACAGCCCAACGGGCGGAGGGATAGCCGTCAGCGCCCCTGATGGCAGATACTCGATCGAGCACCTCGCGCCCGGGGACTACACAGTGCGGTTCGATCCACAAGGGGTGTCCTCGAACCTGATCGCGGAATACTACGACGACGTGCTCTCCAGGTCGGCCGCCACCGCTGTGAGCGTGGTATCAGGATCGACCACGCCGGGAATCGACGCGCAGATCGAGCTGGGCGGTTCGATCTCCGGCGTTGTCACCAGTGGCGGCAGCCCCGTCGATGGCGCCTCTGTCAGCTCATGGGGTCCCGATGAGCAATGGATGAGCACCTACACCGCGCCCGACGGCTCCTACACCCTCGAGGGACTCAAGTCGGGTAGCCACAGGATCCACTTCGAACCGATGGATGGCTCCAACCTGGTCGATGAGTACTTCGACGACGAAGCAAGCCTCGAGGATGCTACCCCGGTACCCGTCTTCGCAGGCTCGGACACCGCCGGTACCGATGTCGACCTCGCGGTGGGAGCGACGATCTCGGGCACGGTCACCGGTCCCGATGGCCCCGTGGCAGATGTGCTGGTCGAGTCGACCTGCAACGACTGCAATTCGTTCGAGTCCACGTTCACAGACAACTCGGGCAACTACATGCTGAGCGGGCTGCGCGCGGGATCCCACACTGTCCACTTCGAAACCCAGTACTCCTCGGACCCGGATCTGGTCGGTGAGTACTGGGAGGACTCGCTCGGCTGGTCCACTGCAACTCCAGTGACGCTGACCGAGGGCGAGAACAGAGCCGCCATCGACGCCGCTCTGGTCGAGGGCGGTTCGATATCTGGTGTCGTCACCGACGCGCTCGGGCCGCTGGGTGGCGCGTTGGTCGAGGCCCAACTCATCGCAGACCCTTCGGTGAACGAGTACACGTGGACCGAACCCGATGGCAGCTACACGGTCCGCGGTGTCCCGCAGGGTTCACATGCCGTGGAGTTCCACCATCGCGACAACTGGAACATCTCGGAGTACTACGACGACGCCCCCGATCTGTTCGCTGCCACTCCGGTCGCGGTCGTGGTGGGAAGCGACACGCCGGGCATCGACGCCGAGCTGGCGCAACCGAGCGACCTCGGATCGATCAGCGGCACCGTGACGGGTCCGTCGGGTCCCGTCCCCGGAGTGACGATCAGCGCCCAGGGCCCGACCTATGCCTCGGCCGTCTCCGGCTCCGATGGCTCGTACTCGTTGACAGGGCTCGATCCGGGTTCCTACGAGGTCGTCTTCGATACCCACGATTCGACGGAGCCGCTGCTCGCTCCGGAGGCCTATCAGGACACCTACGACCGCTCGAACACCACCCCTGTGAACGTGACGAGCGGAACGGACACCTCGGGAATCGACGCGACCCTGGAACCCGGTGGCGCAATATCGGGCTCGGTCACCTCGGACGGGGGTCCGGTCGCCGGGGTGAACGTCACCGTCACCGGAAACGGCTGGAGCCCCTGGTCGAGTGGCAGTTTCAAGACGGCCACGGGCGAGGACGGCGGCTACATCCTCGCCGGGCTGCCTCCGGGGGAATACCAGGTCTGCTTCGAAACCGAGTTCTCGTGGTACCCCGACCTGTTGGACGAGTGCCGCACCTCGATCCCGGTCACCAGCGGTGTCGAAACCTCGGGTATCGACGTCCATCTCACATCGGGCGGTTCGATCTCGGGCACCGTAACGGGTCCTGACGGACCGGTGGCCGGCGTGATGGTCCATGCTGAGGCAACCGACTGCTGTTACGGGAACACCACGACCACCGCAGCGGACGGCAGCTACACGATCGACGGCCTGGTACCCGGTGACTACTGGGTCCAATTCGAGCCGTCAACTTCGTCAGAACCCGGACTGCTGGCGGAGTACTACGACGGAGCCCCCGACTACGCCAGTGCGAGCCCCATCACCGTTGCTGGCGGATCGGACACCGGAGGGATCGACGCCTCCCTCGAACAGGGTGGCTCGATCTCGGGAACGGTCACCGGTCCCGACGGATCGCTGGGTGGCGTGCAGGTCTACGCCGGCTCCACGATCTGTTGTGTCTT
>CAYVYG010000387.1:0-3392 GCA_964454385.1 uncultured Microthrixaceae bacterium | reverse complement strand
GGGTCATCAGCTGGAAGTCGGAATGGGCACGGTTGAAGTACCACCAGTCCTGCGCGGAGAAGCAGATCCAGCCCGGTTCATCGCATCGAGATGACTCGCTGGCTCCCGGTGCTGACATCGCGTCAGGGTGACAGCTCCCAGCCATCTGACGCAAGGGGGTCCCGGAACGACCCAACCGTCATCGATCCAGGAGCAAGGTCGGCGGGTCTTGTGCCATCACGACAGTGCGACGAGCAGCCCGCAACAACACCTCGCCGGTGAGGTCCTGCGGCTCGCAGGCGGTTGCGAGTCCACGTTCGGCGAGCTCCGCCGCGATCTGCAGTTGATGGTCGTCGACGTGCTCCCCCAATGCCCGTCGTCTGCCCACCAGCACGGGATGACGACCGGCCTGAAGGGCCGACAACGCGGAGCCCACACCCGCATGGGCGATCACGAGGTCCGCGTCCTCGATGGCGCCGATGAGTTCGTCATGGGGCATGGACACGCGTCCCACGACTCCGTGAGCACCGGCGTCGGTGCCGCCTGTCTGCCAGGTCACCGAAGCTCCGGCAGGCAGCACCCGGACGAGGCGCTCCACCAACCGGTCGAACGGATAGCCAAGCTGCGAACCCAGCGTCACCACGACACGATCGAGCCCGCGCTGGTTCTCCTCCGGCCCCGGCTCGAACGAGTCGAACACCGAACCGGCGTAAGGCCATCGCGGGTTGGACCAGCTGCGGTGTTGGGAATATGTGCGGACCCCTGGTGCCAGGGCAAGCATCCTCCCCGACACAGAGGGACCCGAGACCCGCGCAGCACTCTCGACGTAGTAGGCGCGCGCTCCGTATCGGCGCGCTACCGGCAGCACCGAGACGGCTATGGAGGCCCCCGTGCTGATTGCCACGTCGAATCCGGCGCGACGGCACAACGCACCGGCCAGGCGAGCGTTGTGAACCGCTGAGCTCCAATCCCGCGGCGGGGCGGGCTCCGAATGGATCATCCGTTCACCGTGCAACATCGAGCGGCTCTGCGCCGTGTCGGGAGTGAACCAGGTGACATCTCCCGGATCGAACGCGAACCTCGAACGGAGCTGAGCGAGCTCCGCCAGGTGACCGCCGCCGGATGCCGCGAGGAGAGTCCGCACCGCCGGTGAACCTACTGCGGACCGCGCTGTGTTCCAACAACGACAAGATGGCGAACGGCGTCACGACAGTGGGACTCCGACACCACGGCGATATCGTTCTCAACTTGTCCGATTCAGCCGTGGAACGAGAGCACCAGGTCGTGGAGCGACGCAGGTGGCGCCGGTGGCTCGGCGGACTCGCAGTACTCGCGATCACCGGGTGGCTTGTGACCTCCGGACTGATCCTCTCCGCTGCCGCGAAGCGCGCACAGGACGGCCAGGCCGAGATGGAGGAGCTCCGCCAGGTCGCAACCGAGGACCTCGCGACCTTCGTGGACTCCGTCGGAGGCGCCAGCGACGACGTCGACGAGGAGGACGGTGCACGTCAGCTGCAGTCGGCTGCCGATGCCTTCGGTGATGCGCACCGCCTCGTGAGCTCACCGATCCTCGGGCCGCTCTCGTACGCGCCGGTGTTGGGGCGTCAGCTCCGCTCGGTCACCGCACTCAGTGCCGCTGCGCAGACCACCGCTTCGGAGGCCGCCGTGGCATTCGATGAGCTGCACCAGTTGCTCGACTCGTCCACCGAGACAGGCGAGGCCCGTTTGGATGCGGCTCGACAGACCGAGGAGATCCTCACGGAGCTGCACGCCAGCATCGACGACCTCGACCTGGGGCCCAGCGAGAGCCTGATCCCACCGTTGGCCAGGGCACGCAACCGGTTCACCGCCGAGTACGCAAGGGTGATGAACCTGCTGGAGGTAGCGACCACTTCCGTCACAGGTGTGAACGACTTCCTCACCGGCCCCACCCGATACCTGGTCCTCGCTGCCAACAACGCGGAGATGAGGGCTGGATCGGGCATGTTCCTGCAGGTGGGGACCATGGACGTCGAGGACGGCCAATTCCGACTCGACGAGTTCGCCCCGACCGGCGACCTGTTCGTACCCACTCCCTCGGAACGAACCGACCCTGACGTGAGGGCCAACTGGGGTTGGTTGTTGCCTGATCAGGAATGGCGCAACACCAACCTCACACCGCGCTTCGATCAGAGTGCCCGGATGGCTGCAGACATGTGGGAATCGCTGGGTCGTGGCCCGGTCGACGGAGTCATCGCGGTCGACGTGGTGGGGCTGCGCAAACTCCTGGAGGTGGTCGGTCCAGTGGACGTGGGTGACACACCAGGCGCGGACACCGTGAGCGCGGATACGGTCGAGAGGGACCTCCTGGTGGACCAGTACGCGATGTTCGAGAGCGACAGGGATGCACGCCGGGACCGTCTCGGAGCAGTTGTACGGGCGGCGTTCGAGGCGTTCAACACGCGACCGGTCTCGGCATCCAGCCTGCTGCAGGTGCTGCAGACGGCCGGTGAACAACGCCACATGCTCCTGTGGGGATCCGAGCCGGTGCAACAGGATGCTTGGACAGCCCTGGGCGCGTCCGGCCAGCTCTCACAGGATTCGGTGTTGCTGTCGTTGATCAACCGCGGTGGTAACAAGCTCGACCCGTTCGTGAACATCCGGGCGGACATCTCGGCGGCGGAGTCAGATGGAAACCGACGCCTGTCGGTTTCCATCGAGGTGGAGAACTCGGCTCCCGATGAGCTCCCTTCCTACGTGTCGGGGCCCTTTCCGAACAGCGACCTCACCGCAGGCGAATACTTGGGGATCCTTGCACTGACCGTGCCGGGTGGGGCCGGCAACGTGGAGATCGCCGGCACGCCGGCGGGCTTCATCGGCGAGGACGGCGCCACGCGCGTGATAACCACCACCGTCGTGGTTCCCCGCGGCGCGACTGCGCGGTCGGTGATCGAGTTCGATCTCCCCGACGCCTGGGACACGATCGTCGTTCAGCCGTCGGCACGGATCCCGCCGACTTCGTGGACAGCGGGACTGCTGAAGTGGCAGGACTCGGACCGCCAACTGATAGCGCTCGACACCCTGGGGGGCAGGTGACCAGTTCTCCTTCTCCGAGGTCGTCCGACCGTCGCCGGAAGGCTCTGGGGATGGCAAGGTCGTTGCTCGATCCGATGGTGTGGTTCCACGCGTTGCGGCTTGCGCACTTCTACGGGTACAGCCACGTGAGAGAAAAGCGAAAGGTCGACCTGGGCCTCGGCGTGCTGCTCGCCCCGAACGTGTCGATCCGCAACGGGGAGCGCATCTCAATCGGAGCAGGAACCGAGATCGGCGAGAGATGCTCGCTGTGGGCCGGGGACTCGGTGGGCCGGATAGCGATCGGTGAACATGCGCTGTTCGGGCCCGACGTCTACGTCACGGCATCGAACTACCGAACC
>CAYVYG010000386.1:0-3399 GCA_964454385.1 uncultured Microthrixaceae bacterium | reverse complement strand
GTGTCTCTCACCGGTCAGTTCGTCACATGCCGGCGAACTGTCCGCTGTGGCACACACCGGTGTGGTCCCAGAGCGGACAGTTCGCCGGGGGGGGGTGGCAGGCCCCGGGACGAGGGGCCAGGCGGCTGGGGCGGGCTCAGCGGGAGCGGTACTGGGCGCGCCCGCCCACCGCGTCCTTGTTGAGCCGCTTCGAGAGGTGCAACCCCTCGAGGATCAGCTCGATCGCGGACGCGACCTCGCCCGGGGTGGGCTCGGCACCAACGAGCTCGTTGACCGGTCCCCGCAGCGCCGGAAGGGATTCCAGCAGGCCCATGTAGTCGCCCGACGCTATGTCCTCACCCGTCTCGACGGGATCGGACTCGCCGAGCTGGTCGACCACAGAGGTGAGCAGCTGGGGTGTCACCCGGTCCCGGAACACCTCGAGGATCGCGGCGCGCACCAGGTGGTCGAGGATCTGACCCTCGCGCCCTTCTTCGAGGGATTCGATCTCGACCTTGCCGGCCGTGGACGCGGGCAGCGCCTCGAGGTCACAGACGCGGGGCACGACCTCGTCGTCCCCGGCGGCGAGCGAGCGTCGCGCGGCGTTGGCGACCATCACCTCGTGGTTGGACACCGACAACCGCACCGACACACCCGAGCGCTGGGAGATGTGGGCGCTCTCGCGTGCGAGCTGGCTCAGCATCGCCACCACCTCGACCATGTGGTCGGGCACCCGCACGGTCACCCCGTCGGCCTCGAAGGGCCGGGCCTCCTGGCGCACGATCGCGACCTCGGTCTCGACGTCGAGGGGGTAGTGGGTTCGCACCTGTGAACCGAAGCGGTCCTTGAGCGGGGTGATCAACCGCCCGCGGTTGGTGTAGTCCTCGGGGTTCGCGGAGGCCACGAGCATCACATCGAGGGGCAGGCGCACCTTGTAGCCGCGGATCTGCACGTCGCGCTCTTCGAGCACGTTCAACAGCCCGACCTGGATGCGCTCCGCCAGGTCGGGCAGCTCGTTGATCGCGAAGATCCCCCGGTTGGTGCGGGGAACCAGCCCGTAGTGCAGGGTGAGCTCGTCGGAGAGATATCGGCCCTCGGCGACCTTGATCGGGTCGACCTCGCCGATCAGGTCCGCGATGGAGGTGTCGGGGGTGGCGAGCTTCTCACCGAAGCGCTCCGAGCGGTGCACCCAGGAGATTGGCGTGTCTGGACCCATGTCCTCGATGAGGTGGCGGGCATGCGCGGACACGGGGACATACGGATCATCGTTGATCTCAGAACCCTCGATGATCGGCATCCATTCGTCGAGCAGCTCGACCAGGGCACGGATCATGCGTGTCTTCGCCTGGCCGCGCTCTCCAAGGAAGATCACGTCATGACCCGCGAGCAGCGCGTTCTCGAGTTGGGGGAACACGGTGTCCTCGTAACCGAGCACCTCGGGGAAGAGACGTACCCCGGCGCGGATCCGGGCTGCGGCGTTGTGGCGGATCTCGGTCTTGACCGGAACCGAGGACCAACCCGATGACTGGAGCTCCCCGAGCGTGGCTGGCATCGACATGGATCGACCCTACCCAAGCCCACCGTGCGGCTGCCCGCGGCCCTAGCCGCTCCTACTCGGCCACCGCGTAGCTCTCGATGTTCACGGTTGCGTCACCGGTGTAGAACGCCGCTCCGCTGTCGAGGTCATGGGTGTGGACGGCGTAGTCGTCGGGATCGTCGAAGCCACCGAAGTGGAACTCCACCGTGGCGGGATCGGTGGAGGGGTCACCGCCGGCGAAGGAGTCGTAGGCCACGTAGTCGACCAACTCGGCCCCTCCCCACGGGTCGAGTGAGACGCTGGTCAACAGGGGCAGGCCATAGCTCTCGGAGTCCGCGTCGTACGCCTGGATCTCCACCTGCACGGGCTCGGTCTGGAAGTACGGCTGGCCGTCCTTGAGGAAGGTGCCGTCCAGGCGCAGGAAGGAGCCGTGGGTGTTGTAGACAAAGCTGTTCTGTTGGTCCTGGATGATGTAGTACGAGCTCGACGGGAAGTACGCGGTTGCATCGGGTGTCTCGAGCTCGGCGATCAGGTTCACCGAGCGGACGTCCTCGCTTAGGGGTATCACCGTCGAGAAGCTGCCGTAGGGAGCCGAGGCTTCAACCGTGATCAGGAACCCACCGGGGATGGTCTCGCCGGCCTCGCCGTAGGTCCTCACACGGATCTGGCGCGGACCCTCCTGTGGCACCCCGAAGTACTCGAGATGACCGGAGACCGCCAGCGACGTCGAGCTCGTGGGAATGGTCGTCGTCGAGGTGGTCGTCGAGGTCGAGGTGGTCGATGTCGATGTGGAGGTAGATGTCGTCGTGGAGGTAGATGTGGTGGAGGTCGATGTCGACGTCGTGGTCGAAGTGGGAGATGGGCCTTCTGGAACACATCCAGCCAACAGGACCACTCCTGTGAGCACTGCGGCCAGGTGCAGAGCCGTCCTGCGTTGCGCGGAGCTCGCGCGTCCGTTGATCCCCATGATTCCTGTCCTCCTGCTTCGCCTGTGATTCCTTGCCGCAGCGCGGCTCCAATGCGTTGCACCAAACGGCTCCAACAACCCACCAACGGCGGACCCAGGTCAGGTGGGGTGACGGCCGTGCGTGGATAGAGTGCCCGCCTATGCCGGACACGAGCGCCGAGGAAGGCGACGACGAAGCAGACGACGAAGCAGACGACGAACAAGACGGCGAAAGCGCGACGGGAGACGGTGCCGAAGGGACCGGGGCGGTGGCTTCCCCGGCCACCGGACCGTTGGTCCGCGTCCTCGGACCGTGCGGCGCCGCCGACCGCGACGGCGAGGAAGTACGCCTGTCGATGATCCAGCGCACGATCCTCGCGCGGCTCGCCCTCGCCCGGCCGGGCCAGGTCGACACCGAGGAGCTGGTCGACGCGGTCTGGGCCGACGCACCACCCGCCAGCGCACGCACCTCCATCCACAACCAGATCAGCAGGATCCGCGCCCGGCTCGGTTCCGACGCCATCGTGACCGACGCCGGACGCTATGCGCTGCGGCTCAGCACCGATGCAGATCTGGTGACCACGTCGCCGGAGGAGGTGGAAGTCCTCCTCGGAGAGGGGTGCCACGCCGAGGCGCTCCGACACGCCTCACTGGCGCTCGCCCATTGGCACGGCACCCCCTATGACGAGCTGACCGAGACCGAGGCCGCCAACCACGCGCGTGCCGGGCTCACCGAGACGCGAAGGTCCCTCGAGACACTCCGCCTCGAGGCCCTCCTGGGTGATGGTCGCCTCGCGACGGCGATCCCCGAGGCCGAGCGCCTCGTCGCCGATACTCCCACCGATGAGCACCGTTGGGTGTTGTTGATCCGCGCCCTCGAGCTGGCCGGACGCCGCGGCGACGCCCTCGGAGCCTACGAGCGGGCCCGCCGCCGACT
>CAYVYG010000385.1:0-3404 GCA_964454385.1 uncultured Microthrixaceae bacterium | reverse complement strand
CTCGGAGGGCGGGTGCGCGTGACCAGAGCCTCGAGCGCGACCAGGATTCCCCGCGCCACGAGTACTCCTCCGATCACCATCGAGAACGGCACATCGTCGACGAACAGCATCACCGCGCCGACTGCGAGCACCAGTCCGGTGGCGACGCGCCGAGCGCCACTGCGGGCGTCGTGACGGACGCTTGCTGATCCTCCCGCGGGCTCTGCCCTCACGGACCGGCTCGCCGCGACCGCGGTGTCGGTGCTGGCGCCCGGATGGAGCCGTCGGGCGAAGACCAGCCACAGCTCACCGGCGGCCCACCCGACGAACAGCACCCCCAGCACCGAGACCAGCAAGGTCCTTCCACGGGGACCGACCATGATCGTCACCCCGGCTCCGATCAGCGCGACGCCCCTGACCGTGGTCCAGTTGAGCCACCACCGTCCGGAGGACTCCCCCGTCGGAGTCGTGGGATCGCTGATCGGTGGGGCGGGTCGGGTGTTCGCCGGTCGGGAGGTGGTGCTCATTGCGGGTTTCTCATGTCGGCCACACCGAAGCGCCGTTGAACGATCTCTGAAAGGCCCGGCAGTAAACCCCCGAAGGTCGCCGAGAACCGCAACTCGGGCGGCGACACGTAGACCTCCGCCGGGTTGTGCTCTATCGCCTTGCGGACGCCGTCGGCGACATCGCTCGGCGAGCGGGTGCGAACGAAGCCGGGCAACTCGATGTCGTTCTGCGCGAACATGCCCGCGGTGTCGATGAAGCCCGGGGCCACCAGGCTCACCCCGATACCCACCTCGGCGAGGTCCTGGCGGATCGCGAGCGTGTAACCCCGGAGCCCGAACTTGGTGCCGTTGTACAGCGCTGATCCGACCGTCGCCACCACTCCCGACAGCGAGCCGATCATCACCACCTGACCGCCGAGGCCGGCGCCGACGCGTGCCCGTGCGTACTCGGTCGCGAGCACCATCGGGGCGCGCAGGTTCACGTCCAGCACGTGGTCGACGTCTCCGACGGAGGTCTCGAGCACCGAGCCGTAGCCGCCGATCCCTGCGTTTGCCACCAGCACGTCCACATCCGCGAGACCTTCGCACAGGCGCTGCAGGTCGCTGCGGTCGGCCAGGTCGGCCACCACCACCTCACCGCCGACCTCCGAGGCGAGGTCGCGCAGGACCGCTTCGGTACGCGCCGTGAGGACGAGCCGGGCACCTCGTGCTGCCAGGTCACGGGCGATCGCTTCACCCAGGCCCCCGCTGGCGCCGGTGAGCAGAATCTTCGAGCCGCTGATCTCCATGCCCGGACGCTACCCGCAGTGGGTGACCCGGGTCGTCGGCCCTGCGGATCAGCCAGACCCGCCAGCCCTTGACCTCAGTGGTCCTGTCACAGCTCCCGTCACAGCAGGTGCGCCTGCACACGGCTGCGGTGCCAGTCGGCATCGCCGTGTGCGCGCGCGAGTGCCCACGTCCGCTTCATGAACAGGTGCAGGTCGGCCTCGACCGTGTAGCCGATCGCCCCGTGGCACTGAAGGGCGACCTCCGAGACCTCCTGGGCGGCAGCCCCGGCCCGGACCTTGGCCATCGAGACCGCGACCCGGCGATCCCCGACCGTCCCGAACGACCGCGCCATCGCGCTGGCACCCCCGCTGCACAGGTGTGCCGCGTGACGAACGAGCGGCTCTGCGAACTCGAGCGCGGAGCCGGCATCCGCGAGGTGGTGCTTCACCGCCTGGAAGCTGCCCACCGGCACTCCGAACTGCTTGCGCTCCGAGACGTACTCGACGGTCATCTCGAGCATCCTGCGTGCGAGGCCGACCAGCAGCGCAGCGTCCGCGAGCGCCGCCGCGTCGAACGCATCGGCGGTGATCTGTGCCCCCATCTCACCGCTGCACAACACCTCGCCGGCATCCTCTGCCACGCGTACCTCCGAAAGAGCGCGGGACCCGTCCACCGATTCCACCGCAACGAGCTCCGCCTCGCTCGGACCGACGAGCCTTACCGTCACGGTCGATCGCGCTCCCTGACCGTCACCAGGGGCCTGCGCACTGGTGGCCTCGGGGTTTCCCGATGCCGGATCGGCGCCGAAGATCAACAGGCCATCCGCGCTCGATGCAGCAGCGACAAGCGGCTGTGGTCCGAACCCGCTGACCACGGTCGCTCCACCTGCGATGCGTTCGAGCCAGTGCGATGCGGTGGCAGCCACCCTCTCATGACCTTCGCCACCCTCGGATTGCGTTCCGATGCCGACGAGCGCGGGCGCCACCACAGCGACCGTGTCGGCCAGCGGGTCCGGGAGCCCGGACCGACCGCACTCGATCAGGATCCCGACCAGGTCGTCGAACCCGAGGCCGAGGCCGCCGTTCGACTCGGGGACCGTGAGCCCGAGGACCCCCATGTCGACCAGCGCGGACCACGCCTCGGCGATACGTCCGTCGGAGTCACCGAGGCCGGTGTGGCGGCCGACCTCACCGCCCCAAGCCGCGGCGACGGCGTCCGGGCTGCAGGTGTCGGTCAACAGCGCGCGGACCGCCTCTGCGAAGGCGCTCTGGTCCTCTGTGGGGGCGAAACGCACGTCTGTCTCCTGTCGGGGGTCGCCGCGTCACTTCCTGGGCAATCCGAGCACCCGCTCGGCGATGATGTTGCGCTGGATCTCATTGGTGCCCGCGTAGATCGGGCCCGACAGAGCGAACTCGTAGCCCTTCATCCAGGGCCCGTCGAGCTCGGCTGTCGGACCCAGCAGGTCGAGCGCGGCGCGGTGCAGGCGCAGGTCCATCTCGGACCAGAACACCTTGTTGTAGGAAGAGCGGGCGCCGGGGCCGCGCCCCTCGGCGATCCCGGTTACGTCCCCCAGGGTGTGCAGCGCATAGGTCTCGGCGTCGATCCAGGCTTCGGTCACCTCGGCCAGCACGCGCTCCGGTGTCGCCTCGCCGGCCGAGCGCTGCCCGGCCAGTTCCACCAGACGAGCGGCCGTCGCGCGGAAGCGCCCGGGTGATCTCAGCGTCAGGCCGCGTTCGGAGCCGGTCGTGGCCATTGCCACACCCCAACCCTCGTGGACCCCACCGAGCACCCCGCCTCCGGCGAGGTCGTCATCGGGGACGAACACCTCGTCGAGGAACACCTCCGCGAATCCCTCGTCGCCGTCCAGGCGACCGAAGCCGCGCACGGTGACCCCCTCGGCGTCGAGCGGAACAAGGAAGTAGGTGAGCCCCCGGTGGCGCTGCGCCTCGGGATCGCTTCGGAACAACCCGAACAGATGCGTGCAGAACGCTCCCCGGGTCGTCCAGGTCTTCTGCCCGCTGAGGCGCCAACCACCGGCTCGGTCGTCACGCTCCGCCTTCGAGGAGATGCCCGCCAGGTCGGATCCGGCGTTGGGTTCGGACCAGCCCTGGCACCACAGGTCCGATGCCGCGGACATGCGCGGCAGATAGT
>CAYVYG010000384.1:0-3424 GCA_964454385.1 uncultured Microthrixaceae bacterium | reverse complement strand
GTGGGAGGGCACCCGTTCCTCCCCGCGCCCTGGGCGAGACCGACGTCGGTGACGGGAGGGTCATCGCCTGGGCCGAGTACGGGCATCCCGACGGCGATCCACTGCTGTGGTACCACGGCACCCCGGGTGCGCGCACACAGCTTCCACCGGGTGCCCACCAGGCCGCTCTGCAGCGAGGGTTCCGGATCATCACCGTGGAGCGACCCGGCACCGGCGCCTCCACCGACCACCAGTACCGCCGTATCGCCGAGTTCGGAGGCGACATCGAGCGCGTCGTCGACGATCTGGGCTTCGAGCGCTTCGGTGCCATCGGGCTGTCGGGGGGAGGGCCCTACGTGCTGGCCACCGCCCATCAAATGCCGCAGCGCACCGTGGTCGGGTCGTTGCTCGGTGGCATCGCCCCGTTGAGAGGACCGGACGCGGTCTGGTCCTACATGCGTGTGCTGCGCTTCCTGGCACCGACCTTCGAGGTGCTGCGCTCGCCGTTCGGCAACGCGCTCGGGCCCATGGTCGGATCGGCCGAGCGCATCGGTGAGCAGTTGCTCACGGTGTTCAGCCGGCTGATCGGGGGCAGCGATCGGGAGGTGCTCTCGGACCCCGACTTCGCGGCCATGTTCATCGCAGATCTGACCGACGCCGGACATCTGCGCTCGGTCGCCCACGACGTGGCGCTGTTCTCACGCCACTGGGGCTTCCTGCTGGCGGAGGTCACCGTGCCGGTGATCGTCTGGCAGGGCCTGGCCGACAACATCGTCCCGCCCTCCCACGGCCACCACCAGGCAGCGCGGTTGCCCAACGGCGAGCTCCGGGTCAGACCCGGCGAGGGCCACTTCGCCGGGTTCGCGGATGTCGCTGCGGTGCTCGAAGCGGCCCGGGAGGTGTGGGCGTTGCAGACGCTCGAACCGACCGGCGAGTGACCGGTTCGCCGGCTCAGATCCGCACGATCGCCGAGAGCATCGCCTGGGCCTTCGCGCGCGTCTCGGCCAGCTCCGCTTCGGGGTCGGAGTCAGCGACGACCCCGACGCCGGCGAACAGGCGAGCCTCGGTGCCGGTGATCTCGACCGAGCGGATCCCGACCGCGAACATGCCGTTGCCGGCGACGTCGACCCATCCGACAGGGCCGGCGTAGCGGCCCCGGGAGGAGGGCTCCAGCTCCGCTTGCACCTCGAGTGCGGTCCCGGTGGGCTCGCCTCCCACCGCAGGCGTCGGGTGCAGCGCGGCCACGAGCTCCAGAACCGAGGGCTCGGGTCGGCTGAGGCGTCCCTCGACCAGGGTCGCCAGGTGCTGGACCGGCCCCGCTGCGACCACCGACGGGGTCGGTTCGGCGTCGAGGTACGAGCACCAGCCGAGCAGGCTGTCATGGACCATGTCGATGGTGACCTGGTGCTCGGCGCGGTTCTTCTCCGACGCCACGAGCTCAGTGGCACGGCGCTGGTCGACCTCCGGATGTCCGGTGCGGGCCGTGGTCCCGGCCATCGGCCGCGCCCGTACGGTGGAACCGGCGCGCGACACGAGCAGCTCGGGGCTGGCTCCGAGAAAGCCGTCGACCGCGAAGCACAATGCCTGGGGGTGTGCCTCCACGAGGCGGGTCCAGAGAGCGCCTTCGTCGATCGGGGCGTCGCTGTGCACCGCGATCTCGCGCGCGAGCACGACCTTGGTCAGTTCACCCGCGCGGATCCTGTCGCGGGCTACCGAGACGGCTTCGGCCCAGCGCCGTGGCTCGACGACCGAGCGGATCCGCAGCTCCCTGGGATGGTCGGTGGGGGTTCCCGATGCCGAATGGGATGGTGGCGTTCGCGGTGAGCGTTGCTGCTCCGTGGCCCCGGGTGTGGTCACGTCGATGCGCGCCCGGTCGCCATCGGCGGTGCGAATCCAGAGCGTCGCGGGGACGATGAATTGTGCCGGTGAGCTCCGGTCGAAGGGGAGCGCGCCCAGCGCCACCGGGGCGACCGGTGAGGGGTCCGGACCCTCGGGCGGGCCGAGGACCTCGATGGCGGTGAGCGCCTCCCGGACACGCCCGAGGTTGTCGACCCAGGGAGCCGGCACCTCGATGACCGCTGCCGAACCGGTTCCCCACATGGCCCGTCCCGGTGAGACGAACGCGCTGAGCGCAGCGCCAGGAGGGGGACCGGACGGCACGTCGTCGCAGTGCGTGATGGCGGCCTGCAGTCCTCCGGCAGGGCTGCTCATCGTGCGCGCCGGGCCGAGATGAGCTGGGTGATCCCTCCCGAGAGCAGTGTTCGGGTGATGTCGTCGAACCCCGACCTGCGCACGATCTCCAGCAGTTCGCGCGTCGGTGGCAGGTAGGCGACCGACCGTGGCAGGTACGCGTATGCGTCGACATCCGACAACAACCCCCCTATCAGGGGCACGACGCGGTTGAAGTAGATGCTGTGGCCGAGCTGCATGAGGGGGTTGGGCGGCTCGGCGACGTCGAGCAGCGCGATGCGCCCGCCCGGTCGGACCACCCTGGCCAGTTCGCGGGTCACCGCCGGCAGGTCGGTGAAGTTGCGCAGCGCGAAGCCACAGGTCACCCCGTCCAGGCTGCCGGTCCCGATCGGCAGATCGGCTGCGTCGCACTGCGCCCGCGGGAACGCCTCGGGGGCGGCCCCGAGCATCCCGAGGCTCAGGTCGGTGCCGACTGCGGACACGCCCCGGCGTCGCAGCTCTTGTGCCATGTCGCCGGTTCCACAAGCCAGATCGAGCACCGTGGCTCCTCGCCCCACCGACAGCGAGTCGATCGCGCGGTGGCGCCACCTGCGGTCCATGCCAAGCGTCATCAGCCGGTTCACCAGGTCGTAGCGGCTCGCGATCGTGTCGAACATCTCGCGTACCGCAAGGGTCTTGTCCTGGCCGGTCGGCAACGGCGCACCCCGGGCCGGGATCGTGCTGCTCACGGAGCCAGCCTAGGAGCCGCTGCCGCGCTCCCTGAAGCAACGCTCGTCGCGCCCGGAGACGTCACAGCTCCTCGTTGTGCTGCATCCAGGTGAAGGCCACCCACCCGGGAAGGATCGGCAGCCAGTAGGTCGCAAGGCGGAACGACAGCGTCGCGGACACCGCAGCCCCACTCGACATCCCGAAGCCCGTCAGCGCGGTGATCATCGCGGCCTCGAACGCCCCCAGCCCACCGGGCGTGGGCGCGACCGCCGCCAGCGCACCCGCGACCAGGTACCCGACTGCGACCTGGTTGATGCTCGGTCCACCGCCGAAGGCCTCCACGGCCGCCACCATGGAGACCAGGTAGCTGAGGGTGATCCCGATGGACCCCCCGAGCAGCTGCGCGACCCGCACGGGGTTCGTCAGCACCGCACCGATCGACCCCGCGGCTGTGGTGACCGCCTCGCGAAGTGGACCGAGGATCCGCCTGCGGAGTCCACGGTGGGTGAGAGCAGCACCCAGCACAGCCATCACGACCGCCGCGGCG
>CAYVYG010000383.1:0-3429 GCA_964454385.1 uncultured Microthrixaceae bacterium | reverse complement strand
CGATTCCCATCAGCTCCTCTCCGGGACCCCTTGTCCCCCAAGGGATCCAGCTATCATCTGGCCCGATGCCACAGGGTTGGAATGGACCCACTCCGCGAAAACTCCGCGGCCCAGGGCGAACCGGCAGTGGTGGTGGTAGACCAGGGCGATGCGCGGCAACACCGAGAGCCAAGCCCTGCGCGGACGACTGGCTGAGATCTGCGCTCAGCGACTGCCGCCTGATGCCGCAGAGTTGGTCGAGTCGTTGGCGAGGTCGGCGATCAGGCTTCGTCACACCGACGAAGTGGCCAGTTCCCACCTGGGTGGTGTCGCGCTCCTGGACCATCCCGATCGGTGGCCCCGTTTGAACGAACGACCGCTGTCGCTGGTTGCCGTGGTGGACCTGGCCGAGCTGGCGCCGTTCGAGTCGGACCCGGTTCTTCCACGAGCGGGCGTGCTCAACTTCTTCTACGACTACGTGGAACAACCGTGGGGCTTCGAGCCTGGGGATAGCGGTGGCTGGAAGGTGGTCCTGACGGACCGGGCAGTGCTCAACCGGTGAGCACGCCGGAGGGAACGGACGCCTTCGTGTCGATCGGCCTCGTGCCACAACAGACCCTGTCGCTCCCGGGCTGGGAGGAGCCAGCGGTTGAGTCGGTCTTCCCGCCATATCAGGATCGGAGCGAGGTAGCCGAGGCTGCTCGTCAGGCGTATCGCTCAATGAATGACGACTGGAACGATGTCGTCGACGTCAACTCGGTGCCGAACCATCAGATCGGTGGGTGGCCGCGGTTGCAGCAGGCACCGATCTGGCGCGGGTGCGAGGTGGTGTCTCGTGGACTGCCGCTCGGCTCGCTCGAGGACTGGCAGCGGGCCGAACCTACCTTCAGCCCTGAGCGAGAAGCTGACTGGCGACTGCTCCTCCAGATCGACACCGATGATGATGCCGGTTGGATGTGGGGGGATGTCGGCACTCTCTACTTCACGGTTCAGCAGTCAACCCCGCCACCCGCGATGTTCGACGACGCGTGGCTCGTGCTTCAGTGCGGGTGACCACGATCGCAAGCCACATGCCCTAGCAGTGACGGCTGCGCGCTGAGGCTCGCTCCGAGATACAAGCATCGGTCGTACGGCCGTGACCCGCCGCGACAGCATCCAGAGCCGACGGACTCGGGTTAGTGCCGTCGTCGACGTTTGGCCTCGTCACGGAGCGGGCTGGGCTTCGGCTCGGGCGACTGGTCAGTCTCGGTCCTTCGGCGAGCCTTTCGCTCCACGACGTCGCCCAGCGGTCGATCGGGATGCTTCTTCCACTTCTTGCGCTGCACCTCGGCAACGGCGTCGGTCGTGCGCTCGACATCGACGCCCCTTGAGCTCCTGGTTGACGGCGGATCGGTAGGTGCGGTTGACCCACGCCTTCCGGAATCGAACAGCACGACGAGAGCTCTTGTCGTTCTCGCCGTAGGTGTTGCGGCCATCCTTCTGGTAGCTCGCGATGAACTGGAAGTAGTCCGGCTGGACGACCACACGCCGAGTCCCTACCTCGATGGACACGCGCCAAGCGTACCGAAGGCTCTCGCGGCCTGATGGTGGAGTTATCCGGGAACGGGTGAGCGGTACAACTCGTCAAGCTCCGGCCGAACAGCTCGGCGGAGTCCTGGGTGCCGGCCAGATCGGCGGTGGCGGTCATACCCGCTTCGTCGAGTTATGCCGATGTCGGCATAAGTCGACTCATGTCGACCAAGGCGGCGCCCGCGATGGCCCGGTGGTGTTGTTGCTGGGTTCTGTCGACGAACGTGGGCTGCTGAGGTCGGCATGATCCTGCTCGGTTCGTGAACGCTCCTGTGGACCCCGACGCCGTGCTGGGGAGAAACGGGAGATGAGAGATGGCACGAATCGCGCGAGCGGACGTGGGCCCGTTGGCCTCGTACGCGGATGGCTATCGGGAGCTGCTGGCCGGGTTGGGCTACACGCCCGATGGGGTGGTCCGGAAGCTGTGGGAGTTGGGCCGGCTCAGCGACTGGATGATCCGCAACAGGCTGGACCCTCAGGACCTGACGACGACCCGGTTCGACGAGTTCAGCGCGCTGTGCAAGGCCGGTGTCGAGCGGCCGGTCGGGTATCGCACCTTGGCCCCGCTGGTCGGCTACCTGCGTGAGTTGGGCGCGGTTCCGGGCGTACTGGTCGGCGCAACGCCGGTCGATGACCTGGTCGTGGGCTACCGGTCCTGGATGGTCACGGACCGGGCGCTGGCGGCACGCACAGTCGAGCGCTACGAGGCGACGGCGCGCCGGTTCCTGGATTCGGCCCGCACCGTGCAGCGGGCAGTGATGCTGCGCACCCTGATCGGGTTGTTGGCCGTGACCGGCATGCGGGTCGGTGAAGCGCTCCGACTCACCGACAGCGACATCGATCGAGCCACGGCGGTGACCACGATCCGGGCCAGCAAGTTCAACAAGTCCCGCCACGTGCCTGTCACCGCGTCCACCATCGCCGCGCTCGACGCATGCACGGCGGTGCGGAACGAGGCCATCGTGACGCCGAAGTGCCCGAACGTGTTCGTCTCCGGGCAAGGAACACCGGTCGCCTACACCCACTTCTGCCTCACGTTCCGCCGGCCCGTCACAGCGGCGGGGTGTCGTCCCGAGAATCCGATGTCGTTGCGTTTATTGCAGATGGTGGTACGCTCGGATCTGTGAACGACGTGCTGGAAGTCGGACCGGATGCCCTTGGCCCCGAGGTGCTCGACGCTGTCGTGCGCGCTCTGGACGGCTCGGGCGCCGGCACCTCCCGATTGGTTGGACCCGATGGTGAGGCCATCGAGCTGCCCGAGCGCATCCAGTCCTTGCTGGTGTCGATCGTGGAGAACCTCCGAGCCGGCAACGGCGTGTCGGTCATCCCGCTGCACGCCGAGCTGACCACGGTCCAGGCGGCGGAGCTGCTGAACGTGAGCCGCCCGCACCTCATCAAGCAGATCGAGGCTGGCGAGATCCCGCACCACATGGTGGGCACCCATCGGCGCCTGAAGCTCGTCGACGTCCTCGCCTATCGCGATCACCTCGAAATGCAGGCCAACGAAGCGCTTGACGCTATGACCGCCGAAGCCGAAGAGCTCGGCCTCTACCAGTAGCCCCGACGGGTATTCCGACAGATTGGCGGCCCGTGTTGTCGTTCTCGACGCCAACGTGCTCTACGGCATCGAGGTCACCGACCTCGTCCTCACCATGGCGACGCGGCACCTGTATCGACCGCAACGGTCGCCGCAGATCCTCGACGAGGTCTCCCGCAACCTCAAGCTCCGGAAGGACCTGGATCCGGCGACCATAGATCGGCGGATCGCTCACATGAACCGGGCGCTGCCCTCCGCGTTGGAGCAGCCTCCGTCCCCACTCATTGCCGAGATGCCCGTCAACGAGAAGGACCGCCACGTTCTCGCCCTCGCCGTCCACGTCG
>CAYVYG010000382.1:0-3445 GCA_964454385.1 uncultured Microthrixaceae bacterium | reverse complement strand
CCAGACCGCAGAGGGCATCAGCTGCGGACAGGCGCGCAGCCGGTCCGCCTCGCCGGGGTTCTCCAAAAGTGCCCGCAATCCGTTGCCGATCAGGTTCGAGGTGGTCTCGAATCCCGCTGCGTACAACAGGATCGTGTTCGAGATGAGCTCTTCCTCGCTCAAGCGGTCGCCCTCCGCCTCGAGTCGGATCAACGCGCTGAAGAGCCCCGCATCGGGATCCCGGCGCTTGCGGGATGCGAGCTCCACGAAGTAGGCCGCGAGATCCGCGGTGGCGGCCTCACCGCGGGCGATCACGTCGTCGTCGGCCGCTGCGTCGATGAGGCGTGCTGCGTCGTGGACGAAGACCGAGATCGCTGTGCTGTCCTCCCCGGGAACGCCGAGCAGCTCCGAGATCACCGCCACGGGAAAGGCGATCGCGAGTGTCGCGATCACATCGCCGCCACCATCCGACGCGAGCTCGTCCAACATGGGCCCGAGGAGCTCGACGAGGCGTGGTCTGAGGGCCTGCACCCTGCGGGGCGTGAACTCCCGGGCGACCAGACTGCGGATGCGCGTGTGATCCGGCGGGTTGAGGAACAACATGACCGTGCTGTTCTCCCTCGGACGGCTGCTGCGACCGCTCAGGGTCGACCCGTGGGGCATGTCGGGCTCGGGGCGGCCGAGCTCGGGGTTCCGGAGCACCTCCATGCAGTCGTCGTAGGTGGTGACGACGGTGGAGCCCAGTGAGCTGCGCCAGCGCGGCAGCTCCGATCTCATGCGCGCATAGCTCGTGTAGGGGTCCTGGCGACCCTCGTCGGTGAGCACGGCCGAAGCCAGCAGCGCATCGGCTTCGTCGGCGGTGAGCATCAGGCGAGTCTTGCACCGAATGTGGTCCGCCGTCCCGACCGGCGTGTCAGCGTGTGAGACTGGAGCCATGACATCCCAGCGCTCCGGAACCGACCCCGTCGAGGCCGCGGCGATCGTGTTGACCGTGGTGGACGACCGCGAGGTGTCCGAGAGGCTGGCCGCTGGTGCGGTGTCCGAGGGGTTGGCCGCTTGTGTGCAGATCGATGGACCGCTCGATTCGGTGTACCGCTGGGAAGGGGAGGTCCGCAGCGACCGGGAGTGGCGCATCACTGCGAAGACGACGGTTGCTGCAGCGGACCGATTGGTCGATCACTGGGCGGGCGAGCATCCCTACGAGGTCCCCGAGATCCTGGTGGTGCCGTTGATGGGCGGGCATGAGCCCTATCTCCGCTGGGTGGGTGCGGAGGTGGATCCGCTCCCTGATTGAGGCTTCTCCTCGGGGTGTGAGCCTGCGGACCGCTCGGGGTTCTCCTCGGCGACCGGGCCGGCGGTAGAGTCCGGGCCGATGGCGCGAGCCGGCCGCGGACCCACCCTGAGCCTCGAGAAGCACCATTGGGAGGCGGGCGCGGGAGCGGTTGTCGGACTCGACGAGGTCGGCCGGGGAGCGTGGGCGGGGCCGCTAACGATCGCCGCGGTCGTGCTGCCGAGGGACCGTCGTGTCTACGGCGTGCGTGATTCCAAGGTGCTGACCGAGGCGCGCCGCGAGGAGCTGTTCGACCGTGTCACCGGGTGGTGCGAGGCGGTCGGTGTCGGTCACGTGTCCCACGAGGAGTGCGACGAGATCGGCATGTCGGAGGCGCAGCGGCTGGCCGCCCGCCGCGCGTTGGAGGCGACCGGGGTGGTTCCCGACGTCGTGCTGGTGGACGGGCCGTGGGACTTCGTGGGGGGTGGAGCGGTCGAGACGGTCCTCCACGGCGACGCGGTGTGCCTGTCGATCGCGACCGCGTCCATCGTCGCGAAGGTGACCAGGGACCGGTTCATGCGCGCTCAGGCGGAGAGCTATCCGGGGTTCGACTTCGAGCGGAACAAGGGCTATCCGTGTCCGCGACACAAGCTCGCGCTCAAGGGATACGGTCCGACAGCGCTGCACCGTCGTTCGTGGTCCTTCATGGACAACCTGCCCTGGCTGGCCCGTCGGACGACCCCGGTGGGAGCCCAACAGGCCCTGTTCGGCGCGCCCCCACCCCGGCTCTCACCGATCGGGCCGACGTGGTGAGTCGCGCGGATTTGCCCGTAGCGCTCTCCCCCACGTGTACCCGGAGGTCTCGACAATTCAGTCGAGGAACGCGACTGATCGGGGCAGAATAGCTCTTTGATGATGACGCACATTCCAACCATCCGGTGGATCGATACGATTCGATCACGGTGAGGATCGGTTCGTGGTCGCCCAGCGGTCGCGTGGCCGACGGACCCGGTCGGGCGGGGTCTCTGCAGTGCTCACCGCGACGTCTGTCGGTCCCTGGGAGGTGGCGTCCGTGCGCCGCCGGCTCTTGGTACCGTGCCGCTGATGATCGCGCTGATCGGCAGGAGGCAACTCGGTTGGTTGGCCGCGACGGTAGGTTGGACGCTGTTCGTATGGCTCCAACGGGCCCGCAACGCCTTGGGGGACGCCTCTGTGGAGGGTGCTTCGTTGGCGGGGGTCCTGTTGCTCTGCGCTTTGTTCGTGCTCGGATCCCTCGTGGTCGGATGGCTCACGTGGCGAGCTCGTCGCGGGCCGGCCACGCCTGCTCTGGTGCGCGTGGTCTGGCTGATGACCGCTTGGAACACCGTTGTATGGGCCTCGCGGATCACCGGTATTGCGGTCTCCGGTGACCACGCGATGGCGTTCGTTGCAGTGCACGCTGTCATAGGTTTGGTATCGGTGATGCTGTGGGTAATCACAGCTTTTTCGATTGTCGAAAGATATTCAGGAGAAATCGCTCCTACGAGCTGAAATGACCCCCCGGTTTGGTGCATGATGTCTGGGCAGCTTTGCTGTGGAGCATGTCGTCCTCCCATCCACCCTTCCTCTCCCATTTGGACGATGTGAACCGAAGGGTCGCTACGTATCGGCACTGATGGGGTCCGATACGTGGCGGCCTTTCCAGTTTTGGCGAGCTCGTTCCCTGCCCCGGGGGTGCGGCGGCTACGATCCGCTCCATGGGACAACCCGTGAGCGTCCTCGAGAAGCCTTCGGCAACCCCGGGTGTGGTCAGGTTCGAGACGAACCGGGCCTTCACCGGTACGGGTCACGAGATCTATCTGCAGGGCGAGGAGATACTGGGTGATCGTCCACCGGACGAGATCGCGAGGAAGCTCTTCGAACGCGGCGGGGTGGAGCGTGTGCACGTCAACTCCAACGTGATCACCGTGACCCTCGCCAGGGGAGCCGACACCGAGGGCATGGCGGAGATCATCGGAGACCTCTACACCTACTACCGCCCCGGTGTGCGCGTGCCGACCCCCGACGACTTCGCCACCGACGAGGACGGGACGGCCTGAGGCGAGCAGGACGGCGCCGTTGGTGACTCGAGTCACAGACCCCACGCTGACAGGCAGGGCAGGGCTGTGGGTGACTGAACCGCTGTGGGTGACTGAACCATGGTTCGTCAGTCAGCTG
>CAYVYG010000381.1:0-3465 GCA_964454385.1 uncultured Microthrixaceae bacterium | reverse complement strand
GGCTGCCGTATCTGGTGGTGCGGGAATACGAGGTGTTCAACGACGAGGAGAACCGGGAGCTGTTCCGTGACATGGCGGGCGATGTCGGGATCGAGGCGCGGGCGGTGCCCACCACGTTCCTCGGGGAGCGAGTGTGGGTGGGCTTCGGAGAAACCACGGCAAAGGAGATCGAGCAGGCGGTCAGGGCCGCACACGACGGACGTGGGACCACCTCGGAGGGTGCCACGGTGATCGATGTCCCGCTGATCGGTCCGGTCGACGTGGGGGACCGTTCCCTGCTGGTGAGCACGGTGCTCATCGGGTTCGTGGACGGGGTCAACCCGTGTTCCCTGTGGGTGCTGTCGATTCTGTTGGCATTGGTGCTCCACGGCGGTTCACGCCGTCGGTTGCTCCTGGTGGGTTCCGGGTTCCTGGCTGTCACCTCCGCGATGTATGGCCTGTACGTGGTCGGGTTCTACACCGTGTTGCAGTACGTCGACCTGGTGCCCTGGATCCAGCGCGGGGTCGCGGTGCTGGTCGGCGTGCTCGGGTTGCTGCAACTCAAGGACGTGGTCGCGTTCCACCGCGGACCCAGCCTGGGTGTGCCCGAGAAGGCCAAGCCCGGCATCTACCAGCGGATGCGCCGTCTGGCGGATCCCGACCGCCCACTGCCCGTGGTGCTCGCCGCGACTGCGGTGCTGGCGGTGGGCGTGTCATTGCTGGAGACCCCGTGCACGCTGGGGTTGCCGCTGCTGTGGACCGACCTGCTGGCCCGCAGCGGTGTATCGGGGCCGGGTGCGGTCCTGTTGTTCGTCGTGTACATGTTCGCGTTCCTGGTCGACGAACTGGCGGTGTTCGCGTTGGTGGTCCTGACCATGCGGGCAGTGAAGCTCCAGGAACGCCACGGTCGTGAACTGAAGCTGGTGAGCGGAGTGGTCATGGTCACCCTGTCGGTCGTCATGTTCTTCGAACCGACACTGCTCGAGACCGTTGGCGGAGCGCTGGTCGTGTTCGGGTCAGCAGCGGTGTTGGCCTCTGTCGGACTGATCGTCGAACGGCTCCTTCGGCGCGTCTGAGCAGACGTCGCCGTCGTCGACAACCGTGGAAGTCACTGCGCGCTCCTCGGGATAGGCTCCTCGTGCGATCAACACGGACCGGGGGAAGGCCTGCGGTGAAGAGGTTGACGAGATGCTCAACGCTCCGCGATGGGTGGAGGACCCCCTCGTCAGCGGTGCCGACGCTTAGCATTTCGAGGAGGGGTTCGCCGCGGTGATGAGCGGTCACGTACGCAGAGCGGTTGGTGTTGCTGCCGCAATCGCTTCGGCTGCCGTCGTTCTCACCTCGTTCCAACCCGCTCCGGTCGCAGGTGCTGTTGTCGCCGAGACCGCCCCGTCGATCTCCTGTGATGGCTTGGGTTGGGTCGGCGTCTGGTCTTCTCCGCCATCAGATGCCTCTCGGTCAGACGACCTCACCTCGAAGGTGGACCCATCGGCCAACCCCATCAGTGCCGTGAGCAACGGAACCGTGCGCGCAGTCGCCACTCCGAGTCTCGGCGGGTCGGAACTGCGCGTTCATCTCTCGAACCGATTCGGCCCCGGAGCCGTGACCTTCGAACACGTCACGATCGCCCGGCAGGCGGTCGGCCCGTCGATCGTCGCTGGCTCGCAGAAGGAGCTCACCTTCGGGGGAGCTCCTGCGGTGACAGCGGAACCCGGTGGAGATGTCGTATCCGATCCGGTGCAGTTCGCATTCGATGCGGGCCGGTCGCTCGCCGTGAGCATCTTCGTGGCCTCCGATGTCGGTGAGCCGACCATCCACTACACCGCGCGGCAGACGTCGTACCTGACCCCCGAAGACGGCGGGGACCAGACCGCCGACGTCTGTGGTGTTCCGTACAGCCTGAAGACGACGACTCGTCCGTGGTTGACCGCCATCGACGTCCGCACGGATGCATCGGTCGGAACCGTGGTCGCATTCGGCGACTCCATCACCGACGGTTACCAGGGTCAAGCTCCCGAAGGCGTGCCGGAGACCATCGAAGGCCTCGATCAGTTCGTTCGCTACCCGGACTACCTTGCCGCGCGCCTCCGGAGTTCTGGGAAACCGCTCGCCGTGCTCAACGCCGGAATCAGCGGCAATCGGGTCCTCCGGGACGGCGTCGATGGCGGCAACCGGGCAACCAACGGACCGTCTGCCCTGCACCGGGTTCGCCCCGACGCCTTGGACCAGTCCGGAGTCACGACGGTGATCCTGCTCGAAGGAATCAACGATCTGGGAAAGACCCCACGCGCGACAGCCGACGATCTCATCGCCGGCTACACCCAGCTGATCGGCGAGATGCACCACGCAGGGCTCCGGGTGCTGCACGGCACCTTGACACCGGCGGGCGGCTCAGTCGCCTACGGCTCCGCCGAGATCGAGGCCGAGCGCCAGAAGGTGAACGACTGGATCAGAACCGCCTCGGTCGCCGATGGTGTCGTGGACTTCGACGCGGCTGTTCGGGACGCAACCGATCCAACCCGCTTGGACCCGCGGTACGACGGCGGCGATCACCTCCACCTGAACCCGGCCGGCAACCAGGCCATGGCCGCTGCGGTCGATCTCGACCAACTCCGCTCAGCCAGCTGCACCGAGGACAGCTCGCCATCGCCTAGCCCCTCCAAGACTGCGTCCGGCACGAATGCAGCACCGTGGATCGCCGTTGCCGCACTCCTCGCAGCAGTGTTCGTCATCGCGACAGCCTCACTCGTCCGTCATCGTTCGGGTCGATTGCTCTCAACAGAGGAACGCTGACCGTGGGCTGACCAATCGCAGGCTGGATACGCGAAGTGAGAGGCGAACGGCTCACGGCCGAACAGGAGCCCGGCGGGATCATGAGATCATCGGTGGGTGGGCGCGTGAGGCCGTCGCAGCGGCGCCTACCGACGAGCGTCCAGCGGCCGCGCTGCTACTGGCGACGGGTGTACAGGCCCTCGCGGAGTTCGTTCGTCGCCGGGAGTGCCTGCTACGCGTGAAACGACGATCTACGATCCGCTCGGGTTGGCGTATCCACAAACCCAGACGTTTCCCGGAAGCTCGTCGAGTCCTGTGTAGCCCTGACCAGAAATCATGGCCGCCGCCAGCACCCGATCGGGTTCATCGATGTATCCGCAGGAAACTATGGCGTCGTGCTCGTTGGTCGCGTCGAGAAAGACCATCATGAATTCGCCGTTCGGTGGTTGCTCCACACCACTACACGATCCGTCGAACGACATGAAACCTTTCAGATTACCCACCTTGTCGTCCGGTCCGAACCACATGACGTCCATGCCATTCGCTGAGCTCAGGCACTCACCGGGCTCCAGGTAGTCGGACAGCCGGGGCGCCTGCGCTGGTGGATCGGCCGTGCAAGCGGCACCCAGAAGCAGCATCACAGCTAAGCAGCATCACAGCTAAGTCGCGATGGCCGGTGCGGTCGTCGGGCAGGGATGAAATGCTGGGGGGTGG
>CAYVYG010000380.1:0-3509 GCA_964454385.1 uncultured Microthrixaceae bacterium | reverse complement strand
GGGTTGCGGTCGACGGTGAACTCGAGCAGATCCTCGCGGATCCCACAATAGTTGAGCAGGGTGTTCCCCTTGCCCGGTGCCCCGTAGCCGACGATCCGCTTGCCGGCACGCTTCTGGGTGATCAGGAACTCGAGCAGCGCTCGTTTGGTCTCACGCACCTGCTCCTCGAACTGCGAGTACCCGGCGAGCGTGTCGAGACCGGCTGCGGCCTCACGCTCGAGGAGCTCGCCGACCGCTGCAGAACGGTCGTGTGATGAATCCCCGAGACATCCGTAGACCCGCAGGGACCCCCCGTGGGTCCACAGCTCCTCCACGTCGAACACCCGGAGGCCGTGAGCGCCCAAGATCCTCTCGGTCGTGAGCAGCGAGAAGTACGAGAAGTGCTCGTGGTAGATCGTGTCGAACTGGTTCTCCGCCATCAGTCGCATGAGGTGCGGGAACTCGATCGTGACCACGCCCTCCGGGGCCAGCAGCTCCGCTATGCCCTCGACGAAGGAGTTCACGTCGGGCACCTGGGCGAGCACGTTGTTGGCCGCGATGAGGTCTGCGCTGAGTCCTTCGCCGGTGAGCTCACGGGCGTACTGCGCGGTGAAGAACTCCGTGCGCGTCGGTACCCCGCGGGCCTCCGCGTCCTTCGCGACGTTGCGCGCCGGTTCGATGCCGAGCACCGGCACACCGTGACCGACGAAGTACTGCAACAGGTACCCGTCGTTGGAGGCCAGCTCGACCGCGAGCGACGAGTCACCCAGGCCGAACCGCTTCACCATCGCGTCCGCGTACTCCGACGCGTGCGCCAGCCAGGCGTCCGAGTAGCTCGAGAAGTAGGCGTACTCGCGGAATATCTCCTCGGGTGATACGTACTCCTGGAGCTGCACGAGGAAGCACTCCCCGCACACCCAGACACGCAGCGGGTAGAAGGGCTCCATCGCGTTGAGCTCGTCGCGGGTTAGGAAGTTCTCACACAGCGGCGACATCCCGAGGTCTACGAACCGCGTGACCAGCTCGCTGCCACAGAACCGGCAGGGACCACCGGTCACCGGATCTTCCCCGTGCCGCTCGTCGTGTTGTACGGTCGCCTCGCTCATACCACCACCAGTTCCGTTCCGGGACTCAGTATGTCGAGCTGGTCGCGTATTTCCTCGGTGTAGATGGCATTGAGCAGGATCACGACGTCGACTCCGTCTCCGGCCAGGGCACCCGGTTCGTGTATTGGGTGCCCCGAGCCCGCGAGGTAGGTGCCCTGCTTCGCCGGGTTGGCGTCGACCAGGTAGGCGACCTGCTCGCCGATGCCGAGCATCGAGAAGAAGGTGACCGCTCTGGCGCCCGCACCCCAGACCACCGTCCGTCTCGCATCTCCCGCGAGGCCGGCGAGACGCTGTGCCCACTCGGCGCGCCGACGTGCCGCGTGCCCGCCGAACGCCTCCACCGCGGCCCTCAACGATCCGCCCGCGTGCCCCAGAGCTACCGTCGGCGCGCTCCGGAGCCCGCCCGGTTCGGCGGTCACCTCGATCGACAGGAACTGGTCGCCGAACCCGGTCCAGGAGCGCTGCACCTCGAAGCCACTCGATTCGAACAACACCCGCGCACTCTGGTCGACGAAGTAGTGGCAGTGCTCATAGACGAGGTCCCAGATCGAGAGGTCCTCGAGCAGCATCGTCGAGTTGGGCACGTCGAAGTACCCGACCGCTGCGGGCCTGCGCTGCAAGGCGGTGCGGATCGGCGCCAGGAACCCCGGAAGGTCCGCAACGTGTTCGAGCACCTGCCGGCACACGAGGAGATCGAACTCGCCCAGCGGGGTGTCCGTCCCGAAGTACTCGGCGAGCAGGCGAACTGTCCCGCCGGCGGAGACGCTGTCGGTGCCGAGACTCGGGTCGTATCCCGTACCACGGCTCGAACCCGCTGCGCAGAGCAGTTCGAGGAACCTGCCGGATCCACCGCCGATCTCCACGATGTCGGAGCCTTCGAGCGCGTGGCGGGAGACCAGATCCGAGACCAGAGCTGATTCGAAGTCCCGGAACACCGCCGACGCGTGCAACGAGTTGTCGTAGGCAAGGCCGTAGTCGAGCAGCGCTGCGTCGAAGGCCGTGTTGGTCAACAATCCGCAGTGGTCACAGAACTCGAGCCGCAGCAAACCGGTGGCGCAGTTCCGCGCGCTCTCTGGGGTGTCCCACAGAACACCCACGTGCACAGGGAGGTCCTCGATGACCATCACCTCGCTCAGCGTGGTCGCTGCGCAGGCGGGGCACCGCCGAGTGCGTGCAGGTTCGGCTTCGATCAAGGAGGCTCCAGGGGTCGGACTGTCGTCACGGCCGATCGGGGCTGGGAATCCCAACCTCTCCAACGGACTCGGCCATGAGAGGCTACCGGGGCACCTCGAGTGAACCAACGGGAGCCGATGCACACGATCGCATTCCGATCATGAGCACGGTCCGCTGTCGCTGCATTACGGCCACCCGGGATCTCGCCTCATCCCGGGCTTGTGATCTCTGCGGTCGCTTCGATCTCCACCAGCGCGCCGAAGGGAAGTCCAGCCACGATCACCGTGGTCCGCGCCGGACGCGGTTCGGCGAACCGTGCGGTGAAGACACCGTTCAGGTCATCCAGCTGATCGACGTCGGTGAGGTAGCAGGCGAGCCTCAGAACCTGTGACATCGAGGAACCCTCCTCGCTCAACAGGCCCTCCAGGTTGTCCAACGCCGTTTCCAACTGGGCCCGGAAGCCTTGTGCCAGGTCCGCGCCGGTGCGTCCCAGGATGCCGGCGGTGAGCAGCAACCCGGATGCGCGCCGGGTGCGGCTGTAGGGAGCTGCGCCTGATGATGAACCCATCATCGCGAAGCTAGCGGCAACTGCACCCCTCCGGCTTCGAGCTCGGAGTGCTCGGTGAGTGTGATGACGACTCCGCGGATCTCGGGGTTGGTGAGCTGGTTGTTGGCCGCGACTTGGACGTGGTGCGGCCCACCGTCGGCATCGGTCACCCGGATCTCGATCGGCTCTCCAGGCCCCGGCGCGGTCAGCAGGTGGGTGAACGCCGCGGTCGCGAACTTGCGGTCGTCGGGATGGACGAGCTCCATCGCGTTCATCCCGGTGGAGGTCTCCGGATCGAAGCCGAACACCGAGTAGGCGGCCCTGGTGGCGCTCATGAGACGCGCCCGTGAATCGACCGCGAGCATGATGCTGATCGATTCCATGGCGTTGGCGAGCTCGGGTCCCGGACCGGATCTTCCGGCTGTCGCACTCCCGGCGCTGTGCGCCATCCGCCGCTTGTCGGTGTACATCGCCGCATCGGCGCGCTCGAGCACTTCCTCGGCCGATTCGCCGTCGCGGACGGTGATGGCTCCGATCGCCACACCCACACCACCCGTCCCTCGCAGCATCGATTCGACCGAGCCCCTCAGGCGCTCTGCCAGCCGATCGAGCGACCGTCGCCTGGTCATCATGACCACGACGAACTCGTCGCCGCCTACCCGCGCGGCCAGGTCGCCCGGGCGTATCACACGGCGTAGCGCCTC
>CAYVYG010000379.1:0-3537 GCA_964454385.1 uncultured Microthrixaceae bacterium | reverse complement strand
AGGAACGCCCGCCGCGGATCCCGTTGGTAGCGATCTACCCGACCGAGGGAACCCTCTATTCCGACAACCCGCTGTACACCCTCGATGCCGAGTGGGTCTCCGATGACGAACGGGCGGGCGCCGAGCTGTTCACCGAGTTCGTCTCCACGCCCGAGAACCAGGCCAAGGTGCTCGAGTTCGGCTTCCGCCCCGGCAACCCGGAGGTAGCCCTCGGACCGCCCATCGACGCCTCCAACGGTGTCGACCCGACACAGCCCCAGACGCTGCTGGAGGTCCCGCCGGGGCCGGTGCTGTTGGAGCTGTTGGATCTCTGGGCCGCCCAGCGCAAGACCGCACGGGTGCTGATGCTGCTGGACGTGTCGGGCTCGATGGGCGAGCCCGCGGATCCTGATGACCCGGACGCCGGCACGAAGCTCGACCTTGCGGTGCGGGCCGTGAAGGACGGCCTTGAGGAGTTCAAGGCCGAGGACCTCCTCGGGCTGCGCATCTTCACAACCGACATCGGATCGTCCGCCGGGGATGCGGGGGATCCGGACGCCGGCGCTTCGGGTTCCTACCGGGACCTGGCTCCCATCAGCCCGGTCGGCGAGAACCGCGAACGGCTCCGCAACGAGGTCGCTTCACTGATCCCACTGAACGGCACGCCGCTGTACGAGGTGGTGACCGACAGCCACGCTCAGATGGTGGAGCAGTTCGATCCCGGGTTGATCAACGCGGTCGTGGTGCTGACCGACGGCGTGAACGACGACGGCGACCCCGACGACGACGATGCGCAGTTCGACTCGATGATCGAACAGATCCTCGACACCTCCGAAGGTGAGAACGCGACGCCGGTACGGATCTTCACGATCGCCTACGGCGCCGATGCGGATGTCGGTGCGCTGCGGAAGATCTCCGAGGCCTCCAATGCGACGGCCTACACGGCGTCGGACGCGACGACCATCGGAGAGGTCTTCACCGCAGTGGTCAGCAACTTCTGAGATGAGCTTCCGGGACCGCTTCTTCACCCCACGGGTCGCGCGTGCGGTCACATCGCCCTCCGCGATCCTGGCGCTGGGCCTCGGAGCTGCGCTGGGGGTGCTCTTCGGCGGGTCCAACCCGGTTCTCTGGGCCGTTGCGCTGGGACTCGTCGCATACGGCATCCGGGTTCTGGCCGCGGTGCCCGGGGAACGCCCGGGACGCGCCGGCGCCATCGCACCGCGCAGCCTCGACAGCCCCTGGCGCGAAGCCGTCGAACAGGTCCAGAACTCGAGGCGGGACTTCGAGGAGGCGACCAGCTCGGTTGCCGAAGGGCCGTTGAAGGAACGCCTGGACGGGGTGGCGACGCGCCTCGACGACGCGGTCCTCGAAGCTTGGCGCATCGCGAGTGCCGGCAACGTGCTGTCGCGGGGACGCAAGCAGATCGACACGACCCGAATCGAGAGCGAGCTCGCCTACGAACGCTCGCGGCCACAGGGCTCCACCACAGCTGCGACGATCGCGGCGATGGAGGCCCAATTGGCGTCCGCGGAACGCCTCGACGCGACGATCCGGGACACCCATGACCGCCTGGTGCTGCTGGATGCCCGTACCGACGAGGTAGTGACCAGGGCGGTCGAGCTGTCCGTCTCCCAGGTCGACGAACAGGTCGTGGGAGAGCTCGACTCGGATGTGGGGCGGATCGTGGGCGATCTCGAGGCACTGCGGCTCGCGATCGAGGAGACCCACGGGAGCTCTGCCACAGATGCCCGAATGCATCGTTTCGGTGGCACTTCGCAGGGCGGAGCGGGTTGAGCGAGACCCGGACACCAGACCAAGGAGTCATCGACGACGCAGCTGATGACATCGTCGACGACGTGACCGCGGAGGGTGTGGCCGACGGGCCACGTCGGAGCCTCCTGCGGGCCAGCGCGGCGCCGGCGGTCGGCACCGCGCTCTCACGCGCGTCGGGACTGGTGCGCGTCAGTGCGCTCACTGCCGCACTCGG
The DNA here is from genome assembly GCA_964454385.1 of uncultured Microthrixaceae bacterium. GTDB lineage: Bacteria > Actinomycetota > Acidimicrobiia > Acidimicrobiales > Microtrichaceae > JAMLGJ01. Next base: position 1,571 of record CAYVYG010000379.1, on the reverse strand, counting down.
GCTGACCGAGGTCGCGGACACCTACAACCTCGCCAACACGACTCCCAACATCCTCTACGAACTGGTGCTCGGCGGGGTGCTGTCGTCGACCCTGGTGCCGATGTTCATCCACACTGGGCAAACGGGTAGGACCGAAGGCCCGCGCGACGGGGACGATCCGGTCTCGGTGATCGTCACCGTCGGCTTCTGCGCCATCACGGCACTGACGGTCCTGGCGGTGCTGGCATCGCCTCTCATCAACCAGCTCTTCGCCCTCCCGCTCGAGGGAGCCGAACGCGAACAGCAGCTGCGCATAGGCGACGACATGCTCGCGCTGTTGTTGCCCCAGATCCTGTTCTACGGGATCACTACGCTCGCGACCGCGCTGTTGCACGCCCGCCGGCGCTTCGCGGCGCCCGCGTTCGCTCCGGTGCTCACAAACGTGGTCACCTCGCTCGCAGGGGTGGCGGTGTGGTGGCTGGTCGGCAACGGTCACACCAGCGAGGACTCGACCTTGACGGTCTACCTGCTGGGCCTGGGAACCACCGCCGGTGTCGCGTCGATGGCAGTGGCGCTGTTGCCCCCGATGCGACGTGCGGGAATAGAGCTTCGATGGCGCTTCCAGCCGCGCCATCCTGCGGTGCGCAAGGTGCTGCGACTCTCGGGCTGGACGGTCGGCTTCGCAGCATCCAACCAGGTTGCGCTGCTGGTGATCCTCACGATGGCACGGGGCTCCGGTGAAGGCGCGGTCTCGGCGTATCAGTACGCTTTCATCTTCTTCCAGTTGCCCTACGGGCTGATCGCGGTCTCGATCATGACGGCGATCCTTCCCGACCTGTCCGAGCGCGCCCGCGCGCACGACGTGATCGGCTTCCGCGACAAGTACCGCGAGGGCCTCGCTGTGCTGCTCACGTTCCTGATACCCGCCGCCGGCGCCTACCTGTTCCTCGGAGAACCGTTGATCGAACTGCTGTTGCAGCGTGGTTCTTTCACCGCGGCCGACACCCGGGCCGCGACGCGCATGCTCGCGGGCTTCAGCGTGGGACTGCCGTTCTTCGCGGTGTTCCTCTACTGCGTGAGGGCGTTCCACGCCCGTCGCAACACCCGCACGCCGTTCTGGTTGAACCTCTTCGAGAACAGCCTCAACGTCGCGTTGGTGGTCCCGTTCATCGCATGGTTCGGCGAGACCGGGCTCTCACTCGCCTACTCGGTGGCCTATGTGCTCGCTGCGGTGATCGCTGTCGTGGTGCTGAACCGCCACGTGCGCCACACGATCACCTGGCGGAGCCTCACGGTCTTCCTGCGGGGGATCATCGTGGCGGTCATCGTGATCGCGGTCTCCGCGCTCGTGGCGTACTGGCTCCGCAACGGAACCGATGCGGGTGCTCTCATCCAGATCGTGGTCACCCTGGCGGCGGCGGTGCCGACGTTCGGGTTGTGCACCTGGGTGTTGCGGCCCCATGGGTTCGAGGACGCAACCGACACCTTCACCCGCGGCGTCCAACGACGCATCGGCGGCGCACGGCGCTAGTGTCACAGGGCTGCCAGGAGGAGAACCGACCATGTGGAAGTCGATCAAGAAGTGGTGGAAG
>CAYVYG010000378.1:0-3541 GCA_964454385.1 uncultured Microthrixaceae bacterium | reverse complement strand
ACCCACTCAAAGCCGCATGACGACACGCGACTCATTTCCGCGCGCCAGCACTAGGCCAAGACGGCCGGACAGAAACGAAAACCCACCTATAGCAACGATCTCACCCCGAATGACCCCGGAAACCCACTTCAACTGCGGAACCCCGGAGAGAACCTTGGCCTACATCACCGAGTTAGCTCGACGAGCCGCAGCTCGGCGCCCATCGCCTCGGCGATCCGCTGGAGGGTGCGCGCCGTCGGGCTGGTCGCCCCGCGCTCGATGCGGCTGATGTCGGCCTGGTCGATGCCACATCGGCCAGCAAGCTCGGACTGGGTGAGACCGTGGCGCTCGCGCAGCTCGATGACCTGCATGGCAATGTCGTAGCCCTGCTCGAAGACTTCGCGGTGTGCCTTGGCCTCCGGTGAGAGGCGCTCGCGACGAGCGGCCGTGACGTTCTGGTAGTTGCTGGTCATCTGAGACACCTCCTGAGGACAGTATGGGGAAGTCCCCATGAGACGTCAACCTCACCTCGTCATCGGCCCTTCTTCTTGCGCTCTCGCCGCTGGCGCTCCTTGAACTGTCCGAGAAGGCGGCGGGCTTCGGCGATCTCCCGCTGCTGTCGGCGAGGCTTCGGGTCATCACCCTTGTCGTAGCCGCCGAGCAGCAGGACAACCTTCTGTCCGTAGAAGTGGACGAACAACCGGAGCAGCACCTTGTCGGGACCGCCCACGGCGTCAGGAACATCGCCTCCGAACATGCGAGCGACCTCGTCGGCATCGTGTCGCACACGGAACTCGTGGAGCCCTTCGCCCAGCGCCTTCAGCCACTCCGTTCGGACCAGATCGATCCCCCGGGCCGAGAGAACTCGATCGATGGCGGTGTCGAGCGCGACGAACTTGAAGTCCGACAGGTCGTCAACGAACCGCTGGAACGGGATCGTTCCGTCGTCCGCCTCGAAAGGCTCGGGTGTCCAGTCGCCAGGCATCGGTTCCTCACGCTAGGGCTGTGGGGATCGGGCTGATCGGCCGCTCCGCGACGCCCAGGCCGTCATCGTCGCACCTGGGTCTGACATCGAGGATGCGTTGGGTCGGCCCCGTCGAGGCTTCACAACGACAGGCCTCCGAGGTCGCGCCCACCCGGCTCAAGCCCTCGGGACCGTTGGAGGGCGGTCAGCGACTCGGCTGTGCGGTGGTGAGTGGTGGCGTAGTCGTCCTGGCCGACGACCGGGGGTAGGCGCCGATGACTTGGCCGTCGGCAATCGGTCAGAGCGTCCGGTGCTGGGCGACCCGGCCCGCGGCCTCGATCCAACGAGCTCGGCCTTCGCTGTCCTTCGGCCACGTTCCGAGGTGAGTCAGCAACGTCGGGACGGGGTCGATCGATGCGGCCTCGCCACGGACCAGGGCGTCATCATCGAGTTGCTGGACGCGTTCGTCTCGACCCGTTGCCGCCCGACCGCCCTCAGTTCGGATCTTGCCGATCGATCGCTCGTTGGCGGCGAGGTCCTCCTTCAGTTCCGTGGCCCGGTCTTCGAGGCCGTTGAGGCGACTGGGCAGGTCGGCCACGTCTTCACGGGCGTGGGCGATCGCTGAGCGATGACCCCGCCGACGGAGCGGCCGGTCGTGCTCTTCGAGTGCGTGGCGAGCCTCCGCCAGGCATCTCTTGGCGTCAACGATCTGGGTGGCGACGCGGTGCTACTCGTTGATGATGTCGGACTGCTCGCGGCTGAGGGTATTGAGGCCGTAGTCCAACCGAGCTACCTCCAGCCCGGCAGCGGTGACCTGTTCGACGAGCCGTCCTAGGTCGGACACCGAGAGCGGGCGACGGGGACGGGCCTGCTCAGGTGCCGAGGGTTGGTCAAGGCGCAGAGCAGTGGCGGGTTGATCGATCCAGGTTCATGCGACGGCTTCGGCGATGACCTCGGCGGCGGTGCGCTCGTCGTTCAGGGCGACGAAAGCCTCGTTTGCGGCGCGGCCTCGAGTGAGCGGGACGTAGATGCCTCGGGTGTCGGTCGGGCCGTCGAGGTAGAGGAAGGAGCGGTCGACCGTGCGGCCCTGGGTGGCGTGGCTGGTCTCGGCGTAGACCAGCTCGACATCGGTGGCGACGTAGTCGGCGGGTAGGGCGACCTGTACGGTCGAGCCGGCGACCGTGAGCGCCCCGTCCGCGTGAACGCCCGCGACGGTCCAGCGGTCGCGGTTCTTCACCCTCCGGCCTCGATCGGTGAGCAGCGTCCGCTCGTTGCGACGAGTCGCGACCAAGTCGCCGATGTGGGCTCGGGTCGGGCCGAGCTTCACCGACGGGCTGTTGGGGTCGATCTCGCCGGCGGCGATGCGGAGCTGCTGGGCGATCTCGTTGAGGGCGGCGACGGCTTCTCGGGTCGGGGCCATCATGGCGGCGGTCTCGCCAGACTCAATGGCCCGCCGCCAGGCAAGGACGGTGGCGATCGCCATCTGACGGGAGGTGCCGCCATGGAACCGGTCGCTGCGGTCGTAGAGGGCGACCACCTCGGTGTCGCCCCGTCAGCTGGAGGCTGGCGTCTCGTTCCCAGGACGCGTCGAAGCGGTGGACCCGGTCGAGCTCGACGGCGCCGCTGGTGTCGACGAGGTGGCCGAACATGCCGGAGCGGCCGACGGCGGAGAACTGCATCGAGTCGCCGACGAGGGCGAAGTCGCCATACGCGCCGATCCGCCAGGTCGATCAGCTCGGCCAGGCGTGGGGTCGCCACCATCGCGGCTTCGTCGACCACCACGGTCGTCCCGGCAGGGAGGTCATAGCGCTGCCGGGGTGGTCGGTCGAGACGGTGTTCGACGAGCAGCTTATCGAGGGTGTCGGCGTCGATGCCGGTGTCGACTGCGAGCACCTCGGCTGCTGCGGCCGACGGGGATACACCGAAGCAGGACCGGCCCCAGGCCTGTAGGTGGGCGACGGCGGGCCACATGGCGGTGGGCTTCCGGTGCCCAACTGTTCTTCGAAGACGTGCTTGAGGGCATAGCCCTCCATGGAGTTCAGGAGGTACAAGCCGGACTTCCAGAACTCGACGACGTCGCGTTGGCTGAGGATGTCCGCGGCGGTCGCAGCAGCGCGGTAGCCGTCGACGTCTGCCCGAGCTGGATCGTTCGGTGGACCGGTTCGAGCATGCCGTTGCGGTCGGGGGTGGTGGCGAGGCGCTCGGTGCGTGCCATGAACGGGCGCAGGCGGGCTGCGACGCGTTGGCACGCCATCTCGGCAGCTTGGCCCCCGTCTCGGTCGAGCATGAGCAGAGACCGTCGGAGATCGCGCAGGTCGCTTCGCAGCGCGTCGGCGGCGAGGTCGTCCTTGAACAGGAAACCCGCGGTCAGGACGAGGTCCTCGAAGTGCGTATCGCCCTCGGCTTCGTCGGCGGTCGTGTAGGGCCGATACGGGGTCGCAGAGAGGAGCAGGGTCCGGGTCGCGCGGCCGCTCGAAGCCTCCCGGTAGTCGAAGAGCTCGTGGGCAAGGCGGGTCGCCCAGATCTGGTTGGCCGGGTCGAGCAGGGAGCGGAAGCGCTGGAACTCATCGAGGACGACGACATCGGGTTGGAGCGCTT
>CAYVYG010000377.1:0-3548 GCA_964454385.1 uncultured Microthrixaceae bacterium | reverse complement strand
ACCGTGACCGTGAGCTCGTCCAAGGGTCTCGAACGGACCTCCATGGTCGCCTCCGCACAGGTCGTGTCCCGATCGCAGGGTACCGGTGGGAGGGGCGACGATGCCCCGCGTTCTGCGGATCATCGGTGATCCGCGCCCACGATCGCTCGCGCAGGGCTCGAACCCTGCCGGGTTGCGCCGCTAGCTAGCTGCTACCGGAGCGCTACCGCGCCTGTCGATCATTTCGGCGAGGGTCGTGACGAGGCGGCCCGAGGAGAACACACATGGCACACGTGGAGGTGACCTGAGATGAGCACTGAGACGGCAACGAGAGAAGCACCCGAGGTCGACGAGGCTCGACTCGGGGAGTTCATAGGCGGCTTCGCGACGGACCTCGGAGCGGTCTGCCACGCGGCGACCGTCCTGGTCGGTGACCGCCTGGGTCTGTACCGGGCGATGAGCGACTGCAAGCCGGTGACCGCCGATGAGCTGGCCCGGCGGACGGGCTGCGACGAGCGTCACCTTGCCGAGTGGTTTTCAGCGCAGGCCGCGGAGTCGACTGGGGTGAGCACCATCCCGATCTGTTCTGTGAACCGACAGGTTCTTCAAACCCAACTACATCGGCAACCTGGTCGATTCCTGGCTGCCGGCACTCCACGAAGTGGTGCCGAAGCTCCAGGCGGGCGCCCGGGTCGCCGACGTCGGTTGCGGATACGGGGCGTCCACGATCCTCATGGCACAAGCGTTCCCGGCATCGACGTTCGTCGGTTTCGACAACCACGAACCCTCGGTCGAGGCCGCCAACGCTGCGGCTTCGGAGCGGGTGTGGCGCCGCGGTGCCACTTCGAGGTCGCCGGTGCCGAGCACTTTCCGGGCCTGTCACCAGTGGCTCCAACAGCAAGAGTTCCAGCGATGGTCATGCCCTCGTGACCTGCTTCGACTGCCTGCACGACATGGGTGACCCGGTCGGTGTCGCGAGCCACATCCACGAAGCTCTCGCACCGGAGGGCACCTGGATGATCGTCGAACCAAGCGCCGGCGACAGTCTCGAGGACAACTTGGGGCCCGTGGGGAGGATCTTCTGCTCCGCGTCGACGATGCTGTGCGTACCCGTGTCGCGTTCCCAGGCGGTCGACGCCGCGCTGGGTGCGCAGGCCGGCGAACAAACGGATCCGCGAGGTCGTCGAAGAGGGCGGGTTCACCCGGTTCCGGCGCGCCGCCGAGACACCGTTCAACCACGTCCACGAGGCCCGGCCGTGAACACGCAGCGATCCGTCGGCATGGAGCGCGCTGAGGCCGAGGCGCTCGATGGAGTTCTCGACGCCGACGAGGACGCAGTGCGCGAGGCCGTCGAGCGCTTCGACGAGGCGTTCGGTCGCCATGATGTGGACGCCGTGATGGCGGCGATGACCGACGACTGCGTGTTCGTCGACACCACGCCTCCGGACGGCATCCGTCACGTCGGCACCGAGGCAGTGCGCCGTTGCTGGCCAGGCGCTGCATGGCGGCGATGACTGCCTGTTGACAAGTCGGACTGGTACGAAGCCTTCCTTCCGGACCGGCTCAGCGACTTCAAACCCTCCATCCCCGCCGAGCTTGCCGGCGTCGTCTCCGACGCCGAGGCTGCGATCGGTTCGCTCAACGCGCGTGCCCATCCAGCCCTGCGGCCGCTGGTGAGGCTGCTGCTGCGGACCGAGTCTGGCGCCGAGCTACGTGCCGCCCGTCAGCGTCGTCCTCGCCGCCGACAAGGATCGGTACATCGATGGCCTGATCCAGTACCGAGACGGCGACCTCGACGATCAACGAGCTCCCGGGCCATCCGGTCGTCACCGTCGCGGTAGCGACCGCCGTGACCGGGCGAAGCAAGTCCCCACGGCCGTCGCCGTCGATCAACTAGTCGACGCCATCGCGCGTGGGAAGCGGCAGGGCTGCTCGACGTCCTCGCCGAACTCGAAGCAGGGCCATAGGGTCCGTAACCGCCTGGTAGCCGAGAAGCTCTCCTATGTGAAGGGATGGACCGACGCGCCCACCTGACCCTGCCCACCGAGCTCGGAGGGCTGGGAGGATAACCGGCCGATATGGTGGAGGCGATCTGTGCGTCGCCGCTGCGTGCGGGTCTACCTCGATGGTCAGCGACCACTGGGAGCCACTCGGTGAGCGCATCGACGAGGTCCGCGAGGAGTACCGGCGATACCGCATTGCCGGAGATGTGCTCGCGAGCACTTTCCCGTGTGCGTGAGGGGCACGATGATGTGCGGACTCGACCACCACCGTTCGTGGTGCAACCGAGGAGGTTCCATATGTCGGGTTTCGATAGCCCCCGTGCCCGATGGTCACGTGTGAGGAATTCGAGCGCGAAGGTTGCAGCTGTGCTGCTGGCGCTCCTGGGCATCCTGTCGCTGGCCGCATGCGGTGGCTCGGAGTCGTCCGATGACAGGACCGGTTCCGGAACCAGCGAATCGTCGGGGTCGAGCATGGGCGAGCGGATCTCGATCGGCGATGACGAGGCCCTGCGGTGGGGGGACGGTTCGGCCGGTGTGGTGCTCGCTCACGGGGCAGCGTTCGACGCGGCGAGCTGGGAGGACCAGGCGGTGCTGATCGCCGGCACGGACCGCACCGTGGTTGCCGTCGAGGACATCGCGCCGGATGCGATCGGCGCCGCGGTCGGCTACCTCCGTGACGAGATGGGGCTCGACTCGGTCGCGCTCCTCGGTGGCAGCGCCGGCGCCAACGCGATCCTGGAGCTCGACTCCACCGAGCGTGACCTCGACCCGGAGCAGCTGATCCTGTTGTCGCCGACCCAGGTCGTCGACGGGCTGGGGGACGAACCGAAGCTGTTCATCGCGAGCGAGGACGAAGCGGTCGCCGATGTCTCGGTGGAGCTGGCGGAGACCGCCGCGGGCGCTGACAACGAGTCGATGCTGATCCCCGGATCGGCCCACGCCCAGAATATCTTCGACACCGACCAGGCCGACCGGGTGAACCAGGCGATCCTTGATCGCCTCGTCGAGGTGGGTCCTGACACGGATTCGTAGGTGAACACCGGCCCCTGGAACGTCCGCCGACAGCGAGGTTCTCTTGGGGGTCACCACTCCGTTTCCTCGGCCACACCTCGGAAGCACCGCCGCTCCCTCATGGGAGTCGGCGCCTGTTGGCGTCGACTGCCATGTGCTGCTTGTCCTCACTTGACCGGCCGGTCAAGATACGGGAATGGACCTGAGTTATCCCCCCGAGGCAGAAGAGTTCCGCACCGAGATACGTGCCTGGCTGGAGGAGAACCTGCCCGAGGGGTGGAGCGAGCCCGGCTTCGAGATGAACCCCGAGCAGAAGAAGGCCTTCAACGAGGAGTGGACCCGAAAGCTCCACGAAGGTGGCTGGATCTGTGCCACCTGGCCGGAGGAGTACGGGGGCAAGGGGCTCTCCACCATGGAAGGCGTCGTGCTCGCCGAGGAGTTCGCCCGTGTCAAGGCCCCGATGAGAGCGGACTTCTTCGGCGACACCCTGGTGGGGCCCACGATCCTCGCCAACGGCACCGAGGAGCAGAAGAAGTTCTTCCTGCCGAGGATCCT